>NZ_JASJEU010000008.1:0-168462 GCF_030077735.1 Gordonibacter faecis
CCCCGGACGCGTCCGGCCCGCCCGGCCGCGGCAGCAGCGCGGCGGCGGAGCCCGCCGGCGCGGCCCCCCGCGCGAAGGCCCCCACCCGAGGGCGCCGCGTCCCGAAGGGGGCCCGCCGCGCCCGGGGCGCGCCCTTCCGCGGCCGCGTTTCGGAAGGGAGCGGGGGCGGCGGTTTCGCCGGCGGCCCTGCCCGAAGGGGCGGAAGCCCGCCCGAGGGGGCGCTGGGGATCGGACCCTCCCGCGCCGTGACTCTCGGCGCGGGACAGAACCCCCGCCCGCCCGTCTCGGCGAAGCCCTGCCGCCGAGGCGGCTGCGCAGAGGGCGCCGTCCGCGGGGTTCGCGTCCTCGCGCCCGCCTGACCCGTCCGATCCGCCCGCGGCGGCGCGGGCCGCCGCCGACGCCCGCGCGGCGAGCCTCGCGGACGGGAGGAGGGCTCCGGCAAGGGCCGCCCTCCGGCGCGCCCGCGGGCGCGCGCCCTTCCCTGCCGTCGGGACGGCGCGGCCTGCGCCCCGGCGCGCGGCCGCCTTCGCGGGAGCGGCGCCGCGGCGCGCCGCGCGCCGTTCCTCCCCTGCCGTGATCCCCGCGCTCACGGCGTCGGTGCGCCCCGAGCGCGCGACGCCCGAGGGGCCTTCGCCCCGCCCTTTGGCGAGGGGCTCCTCGGAAAGGTCCCTCGCGCGGGCGACTCCCTCTTCCCGGGTCACGGCCGCGCCCCTCCCTCCCCGGGCCCGGGCCGGGCGCCGTCCGCGGGCGCCTTCCCGCGCTTGAGCGCGGCGACCTCGTCGGGCTTGGTGTTGAACAGGTCGTAGAGGGCGCCTTTGGGGAAGTCGTCCTTGAGCGGCACCCGCGCGCCGCCCGCGATGAGCAGGCCCTCGCCCGCCTTGATGGACTCGTCGATGTAGGAGGCCTCCTGCGCGCTCATGTCCAGCAGGTCCGCCCAGGCGCGCCGGTCGAGCGGGGACTGCTTGTGCAGCAGGATGAAGTCCGAGTTCAGCACCATGTTGCGCGCCTCCTCGTGCTCGAGCATGTGCACGCTGTTCTGGGTGATGCCCGTGGCGACGAGGTTGAACTTGCGCCCCTCCGCCCAGAAGCGGCTGAAGTACTCGATGATCGAGGGGTGCCCGAACAGGCTCTGCACCTCGTCGATGTAGAGCCAGGTGGTCACGCCCCGCTCGAAGTTGCGGTACATCCGGTTGCGCACGCACTCGAGGACCGCGACGATCCCGAAGGCGCGCATGTTCTCGGAGAGGTCCTTGAAGTCGACGTTGGTGATGCGGCGGTCGAACGAGACGTTGGAGTGGTGGTTGAAGAACGACAGCGCGCCCGAGACGTAGCGCTCGTAGCGCAGCGCTATGTCGCGGGCCTCCCGCTCGGGCTGCGCCTTCAGGATCCGGTGGAAGTCGCCGAGCAGCGGCACGCGCCCCTCGGCCCCCGCCTCGCGGTAGGCCTCCTCGACGCACCTGCTGATGATGGACTTGTCCGCCTCGGGCAGCCCCTGGTCGCCCTCGGCCATAGTCGCGCTCGACAGCGCCAGGAAGGCGTCGATCTTGAAGGCCATCTGGGCGGAGCGCGACTGGTGCGCCACGTCGGAGAGGTCGAAGGGGTTCAGGTGCGTGTCGGCGTCGGGCGCGAAGCGCATGCACTCGCCCCCGTTGGCCGACACCACCGGCGAGTACTCCCCGGCGGGGTCGAGGACGATGATCTCGTCGTCGGGGCAGGCGAGGATGGTGTTCTCTATCTCGCGCTTGACCGAGAAGGACTTGCCCGAGCCGGGCTTGCCCGCGACGAACCCCATGGGGCTCGCGAGCCTCTTGCGGTTGCACAGCACGAGGTTGGAGGACTGCTTGTTCTGCCCGTAGTAGCCCCCTCCCTCGTGCGAGAGCTCCTGGGTGGCGAAGGGCATCTGTATGGCCACCTGGGCGGTGGTCATCATCCTCGAGACCTCCACGTGGTTGTGCCCGAGCGGCAGGACGGAGTTGAGCCCCTCGCGCTGCCGGTAGTCCAGCGCGTCCGCCTCGATGGAGTTGCGCCTGGCGGTCGACACGATCTGCATCACCTGGTCGTCGAGCTGGCGCCTCGTGGGCGCGTAGGTGTAGACGAGACCCGTGTAGACGTAGAGCCTTTGGTTCTTGTTCTGGAGGTGGTCGAGAAGGTCCTCCGCCTCCTCCTTGGAGTACTTCAGCTCCGAGGGCAGGATCTGGAAGTCGTAGCCCTTCTTCACCGCGCTCATCTGCTCGTCGATGATCTCCTTGTCCATCCACGCGATGCGCTTCTTGACGAACGCGACCGCCTTGGACTTGTCCATCGCCTGGACGTGGATGGAGATCGCCAGCGGGACGGGCAGGTCGATGATGTCGGCGAGGCAGCGGTCCGAAAGCTCGCTGCCGAACCGGTCGAGCACGAGCACCTGGCACCACGTGTCGCCCGACTTGAAGCACGACGCGCTCCCCTCGGGCTTGAAGTCGAGGGAGGTCGGGCACACGAAGTCCTTCGTGGTGAGCCCGCTGGCCGCCCCGACCGCGTCCCACGAGAACCGGCAGGGCCTTCCCGGGCGCAGGAGGCCGTTCAGGAGGGCGACGCGCTCCTCGCCCGACAGGGCGCGCGCGGCGCTGCGTATCTTGGCGAGGGTCTGCTCGGCGTCGCCGCGCATGCGCGCGAGCTTGGGCACCGCCGCCTCGACCGAGGGCGCGCCCACCGCGAAGGTGAGGTAGCGCTCTCGCACGAGGTTGGAGACCCCCTCGCGCATCTTGTCGTTGAGGATGCGGTTGTACTCGGCGGCGTAGCGCGCCGTGTCGGGGTCGTCCGTCCGGAAGAACTCCTTCGAGCCGATCTCGTCCGCGGGGATGGGGCGGTTCACTACCGTCAGCTGCACGCAGCTCTCGGCGCCGAAGTAGTCGAACAGCTGGCACCATCCCGAGAAGATCGCCTGCTGGTTCTCCTCCCGGGCGGACTGGTAGCTGATGTCCTCGAACGCGACGGTCTGGCTGAAAAGCCCCTCCTCGACCTGGGCTATGCCGTTCCTGTAGATGAGGTCGTACCCGATGGCGGCGTACACGTCCCTCGCCGCCCGGCGCCGCCGCCTCATCTCGGCGGTGCGGCCCGTGAGTTCGCGCTCCTGCTCGGCCACCCGCCTCCCGAGCGGCTTGGCCTTCCTCGATCCCTCGGTGCGGTTCTTATCCCTGCGGCTCACGCCTCTCCTCCCCCTTCCTCGCGGCCCTGCGCCTCGGCCGCCTGCCCGCCCTGCCGCACGCCACCCGGCCCGCGACCTCCCATGGCCTGCAGCTCGTCGAGTACAGCAGCACGCCGTCGGAGAGCGCGTGCCTGGCCACCAGCGCCGCGAACCTCTCCGCGGGAAGCCCCTTCGGGCGCCAGAACCCCATGAGCCAGAACGGCATGGACGCCGCCGTGACGGGCAGCGTCGCCGCGTCGACGGGCACCCCGAGCGCGAGGTTGAGCAGCGCCGCGCACGCGACCGACGACGCCAGCCCGCCCGCGGTGCACGCGAGCGTCCTCGCCGAGAGCTTCCCGACCACCTTCTCGGTGTACTCGCCTATGTCCTTGTGGACCGCCACGCTCAGCACGTCCGCCCCCTACGCCGGCAGCCAGCTCGTGTCGAGCATGCCGAAGTAGACGGCCGCGGCGATGATGATCGCCCCGCCCGCGATGGTCGAGATGGCGCTCGCGATGGACGCGCCGCCCTGCTGCTCTCGGATGGCGAGGCCGAGGGACACGGCGCCCCATACGACGAGGAACCCTCCGAGGAAGGTCACGCACCCCGAAACGAGGTTGATGATGTTGGCTAGCATTGCTGGTCTCTCCTCTCCATGTACTCCGCGTAGTCGAAGGGCCTCTCGAAGCGCGCGCCGGGATGCCCGGGGTAGACCTCCGGCCACCTGGGGTGCTTCTCGATGTCGTACTTCCTGTCCTTGAGGGGGCTCGCCCCCGCGATGAGCACGATCGCCTCGTCGCGCGGCAGCCTCGCCACCTCGGAGGGCTGCACGAGGTCGCGCTCGAGGGTGCTCCAGTTGCGGGTGGACGTGGCCGACGCCCCGCGGCTCTCGTTCCACGTGACGGTCGCCACCGTCTCCTTGCCGACGGACTCGGCTATCTCCTTGGCCGTCTCGGTCGACTTGCCGCCGAGGAACAGCAGCGTGTCGCAGCAGTCGACGATGGTCGCGGCGTTGTCCTTGTAGGCCGCCTTGAGCTGGGAGAGCGACTGCAGGCCGAACGCCATCGAGACGTTTCGGCTCCGCACGACGGCGACCATCTTCTCGATGTCGGGGAGCCTGCCGATGTTGGCGAACTCGTCCATGAGCATGGTCACGGGGACCGGCAGCGACCCGCCGTGGTCGAGGAGGGCCCGCCTGCACAGCAGGTTCGCCGCCTGCCAGAGCATGATCGCGAAGAGGAACGAGTAGAGCGGCGAGGTGTCGGACATGACCGCGAACACGGCCCGGCGCGACCCGGGCGAGCCCAGCCGGTCGAGCTCCATCTCGTCGCGGCTCACGAGCTCGCGCACCTGGGGTATCGCGAAGGGCTCCATGCGCGCGTTGCACGAGACGAGGATCGATTTGAGGGTCTTGCCGGCGGCGTCCTTGAACATCTTGTAGTGAAGCAGCGCGAAGTCGGACTCGACGGGCACGGGGTCGGCGACCCTCTCCCACCGGCACCCTCCCGACGGGTCGTACGAGCGCCTTTCCGAGGGGTCGAAGGCGGGCGGCTCGCCGTCCCCGTCGAAGACGAGCCGCATCCCCGTCTCGACCTCCTCGAACAGCAGGTCGAGGGGGCTCCTGTACGCCTCGTCGGACTCCTTGGCCTTGGCGAGCGACAGCAGCGTGACGACGCCCGAGAGCGATCGGTCCTCGGGCGGGCAGCGGAACACCAGGTAGCCGACGAGCGCCACGTAGAGCAGCCGCTCCGCGTTCTCCCAGAAGGGGTCGCCCGCGTGCTCGCGGTCCCCGGAGGTGTTGGATATGAGGCAGGAGACGAACTCGAGGACGTCTGCCTCGTCGCGCACGTAGGCGAGGGGGTTGTAGTGCAGCGACTTCGAGAAGTCGACGGTGTTGAACGACAGTATCCTGTAGCCCGCCTCCTCGAGCATGTGCCCGACGCGGGGGAGCGTCTCGCCCTTGGGGTCGGTCACGAGGTAGTCGGAGTTCATCTGCATAATGTTTGGCTCGAAGAACCCGCGGGTCTTGCCCGATCCCGACCCGCCCACGACGATCACGTTGCGGTTGCGCTCGTAGCGGCGGTCGTGGTCGGGCCTGGACATCGCCATCCCGAAGCGCTCGGTGAGAAGGACGTTCTGGTCTGGTTCCTCCAGGTTCATGAACCTGCGGCCCTCGCGCACGGTGCCCCAGCGGGCGCTGCCGTGCTCCTCGCCCTGGCGCTGCGCGCGCCCGTGCGTGAGCGACCACGCCCACGCGCACCACACCCCGCTCGCGGCCGCGAGCCCCGTCGCGAGCGCGGCAGCCTCGAGCGAGAGGGGGCCGCGGCCGGCGAGGTGGGAGGGGAGCCTGTAGAGGGCCTCCGCCAGGTTGAGGGCGGGGCTTCCCGGCAGCGACAGCAGGCACGCGACGTAGGAGTCCGCGAGCGCGAACGCGGCGAGGGACAGGGCCGCCGCCGCGGCGACGCCTCCCGGCCTCATCTCGCCCGCACCTCCTGCGGGCGCGCCCCGCGCGAAACGGCGCGGGCGGCGGGCCTGTCCGCCTCGAGGGCGGCCGACGCGCGCCTCGCGTGCGCCGCGCGCTCCTCGAGGGGCCTCCAGTCGCGCAGCACCGGCACGTCGTGCTTCTGCCAGAAGGTCTTGGCGTGCGCGGGGCGCGCCTTGGGCGGGGCCTCCTCGGCCCGCCGGTCCGCCCCGCGCTCCCCGCCCCGCTCCTCGGCGCGCCGCCTGATGGCCTCGGCCGCCTTGTCCCCCGCGGCGCCCGCCTCGGCGGCGAGCTCCTCGAAGGAGCGCCAAACCTCGCGCGCGTCGGCGACGCGGAAGAGCAGGTGCTCCCTGCCCGTCGCGGGGTCGGAGAACCACGCGGATTCGACGCCCCGGGCGCCGAGCTTTGCCTCGATGGCGCCCTTGATGCCCTCGTAGCCCTCAATCCCCTGGAACTCGGACATGTCGAGCTTCGCCCACTCGGGGGCGCCGCGGCCCTCGGGGGAGCCGCCCGCGCCCGCCTCCCTGGCGGCCCGCGTCGCGTTCTCGAACGCGCGCCGGATCCTGCCCGCGCGCTCGTACATCGCCTTCTCGCCCATGCGCTCGCCGAAGCGCACGAAGTCGTCGATCATCTTCTCGCCGGCGTCGTCGCCGTAGTCGCTGGACATCGCGCCTCCCCTTCCGTCTGGCGGAAGGGGCATCCCTCCCGCTCGGCCAGAGCGCGGCAGGCGCCCTCGGTGGGCGCAATGCCGGCCCGGATGGGCGGGGAAGGGGCGCGAGGGCGCAGCCCGCGCACTTGAAGGGATGCGATGGGGCGGGCGCGGGCCTTGCGACCCGCGCCCTCACTGGAACCTCAGCGGGCCGAGCGGCTCGCCCTCGCCGTACTCCTCGGCGATCCTCTTCCTTTCGGCGGCGAGGCGGATTGCCATCTCCTTCGTGGCGAAGCACCCGAGCCCCATGTTGAGCACGGCGCAGAGGCGCACGAACTCGTCGACGCGCATGGCGCGTTCCCCGTTGAGGACGCGCCAGAGCCTCTTGCCGTCGACCTCTATGCGGCGGGCGAGCTCGGCGACGCCGATGCCCCGCTCCTGCCGGGCCTGCTCGATCCTCGCCACTATGAGGTCGGCGTGGTTCATCCGTCCCCTTTCCCCGCGCCCGCCGCCCCGTCGGAGCAGGCGGCGGGCCTCCGATTCGCGGACACCGTAGCAGCCGGGCGGGGCGTTGGAGAGGGTGTTTCCCCGTTCTGGGAAGCCGCGGCGTCGTTATGGGGCGCGCGCCCGACGCGAAGGGCAAGTTCGCGCCCTCAGGCCTTCCGGGCGACGCAGACGCACGCAGTCTGCCCGACCCTGCGCCAGTCGACCGCGTCGAACCACTTCCCGAGGATCGCGCGCATCTCGCCCTCCGAGTAGATGCGCACGTCGCCCTCGCGGGAATGCGGCATCCACGCGTTCATGAGGGCGCGGGCGGGCGCGGGCTGCCACACGTCCCCGACGACGAACGCCCCGCCCGGCCTGAGCGCGCGCCATACCGAGAACGCCGCCCGGTCGGGGTCGGGGTAGTGGTGGAAGGAGTCGTTGCACCAGGCGGCGTCGAAGGACTCCTCGGGAAACGGCAGCGCCTCCGCGTCGGCAACCGCGACCTCCGCGCGCGAGCCGAGCCGCGCCCGCGCGGCGTCGGCCATGCGGGGCGAGAGGTCGACGCAGGAGAGCCTGCATCCCGGCACCCTCGCAAGCACGAGCTCGGCCAGCGCCCCCGTGCCGCACCCGAGGTCGAGCAGGCGCGGCCCCTCCTTGCCGGCGACCGCCGAGGCGACCTCCTCTGCCACGACCGGGTAGAGCCCGCGCGCGTGGTCGCCCTCCATCCCGTCGTCGTAGGTGGCCGCCTGGGCGTCGAACGCCGCCCGCGACCGCTCCTTGAGCTCGCGGGCCCTCCTGTCGTCTTCCATCTCCAGCTCCTTTCGTTAAACATTGTTCAATCGTATCGGCCGAAAAAAGCCCCGATCGCCCGGGGCGGGATCCCTATCGTTCCTCGGCGGCACCCTCCGCGCGCCCCGAGCGGAACTCGGCGACGAGCGCGCCCAGGTAGCGCCTCGCGGCGGCGAGGGACGCCTCGTCCGGCATGCCCGGCCCGGAGGCGAGCCCGACGCACCCGTAGGCCATGATCGAGGCGAGCTCCCCGGCACCGTCAGCGGGCGCGCCCCTCGTGAGCGCGTCGAGCTCGAGGGCGGCGGCGAGGTGCGGGCGCACCTCCTCGCACACGGCGAGCGAGAGCCGGTCGTGAAGGGCGCCGTTGCCCTCCGCGTGGAAGTATGCGGCATGGGGGAACGCCGCGTGGTCGGACATCGCCCCGATGCAGCGCTCGACCTTCTCGTCGAGTGAGAGCGCGCGGTCGTCGAGGATCGCGCAGGCGCCCTCGGCGCAGCTCGCCGCGTAGTGCCCGATGGCGGCGGCGAACATGCGCTCCTTGGAGTCGAAGTAGTGGTAGGCGAGCCCCGGCGCGACCCCCGCCGCACGCGCCACCGCGCGCACGGACACGTTGTCGTAGCCCTCCTCCGCGAAGAGCCTCATCGCGCACTCGAGGAGCTCGCGTCTCCTCTCCTCGGGGTCCTTGACCGTCCTCGGCATGCCCGCCACCTCCTTCCGCGCACATGGTAGCCTATTACTGAACATTGGTCAATTATGGATCTTGGAAGGCGGATGGGCAGGGCGGCCAGGCTCGCGGGAGGAGCCGAGAAAGAAGCGGCCGAGCTCTGCCACCGGGATGCCGCACTCCCAACGCGCCTGCTCCATCCTCGCCGCTACGAGGTCGATGTTGTTAACGGTTCGGCTCCTAAAGACGGCGCAGCCAAAGACCCGCCTACCCTTCGCTGCGAGCCTTCTTCTGCAAAGCGGCGTAGGCAAGCCCGCCTGCGACCGCCAGCACAACGGTGACAGCGAGGGTGACCGCAGCGAGCGCCCAATCTCCGTTTGCGGCGAACCCGGCGGCGAGCGTGGATGAGACGACGGACGGGATGCGCCCGACGGTCGTGATCGTTGCGATTCTCCACCAGGGGCAATCGGTGAGCGCCGCCGCGTAGGTGAGGACGTCCTTCGGGGTGCCGGGGATAAGGAACACGACGAACATCGCCGCTTCGAGACGGGATGAGTCCCGCAACCACGAGACGCCTTCGATCTGCTCGCGGGTGAAGAACAGCCGCACGACCCTCATCCCGAGCGCCCGGACTAGCCCTGTGACTGCGAGCGTGCCTGCGAGCGACCCGGCGAGGCACAGCGCCGTGCCGCCCCAGAACCCGAAGAGGTATCCCGCCGCGAGCTCGATCGGTTCGCCCGGCAGGACCGCGACGACGATCTGCGCGACAACGACCGCCACCATGGCGATCGGGGCGAGCAGGCCCCGATCGCCGATCCAGGCACGAACGGCGTCGATGTCCGAGAAGAACGACCAGAGCTTGGGACCAAACGCGATTGCAAGCGCGATCGCTGTGATTGCCGCAGCGGCGCATGCGGCAATGCCGACAACACGCCTTTTTCCGAAGGGGCGAACTGCCGCGCTCCCTTTGCTCATCCCGTCTTCCCTTCCCTCGTCGCTTTCAACACGAGCCTAGAGGAGGAAAGTCAAGAAAGGGTCAACGGTAGAGAATCTCCTCGCTCGCATCGTCTTCGCTGCCATTGTCGGCAGAATCGGCGGGCACCTCAGGCGCAGAGAACGTCGCGGTCGCAATAGCTCCGCCTCCCTTTCGGTCGTCCACCTTGATCGATCCGCCGTGCCTGGCGCACAGCACCGAGCAGACATATAGCCCAAGGCCCATGTGGCCGTCGGAACCGCCAGCAGACGCCGCCCGATCCTTGACTCCCCGCCAGAACGGCTCGAGCGCGCGGGCGGCGGCGTCGCCGAACCCGGGCCCATCGTCGGCGACCTCGAGGACGAGCGCGCCGTCTTCCCAGGACAGCCTGACCTCGACGGTGGACCGCGCATGCCGCGCGGCGTTCGAGGCGAGGTTGTCTGCGACGCGAAGCACCGCTGCGGCGTCCGCCTCCACGACGGGAGGAAGCCCTCGCGACGAGACAGAGAGCGAGGCCCCGTACTCTTCCGCCACGGAGCGCGCGTCCTCCCGGATCCTCTCGAGGAGCGTTTCGCACGCGACGGGCACCGGGCGCACAGACGCGTCCTCGAGCGAGTCGAGCCCCGACATCGAGTCCGCGTACGTGGCAAGGCGCTCCGCCTGGCGCGATATGGCCGACGCCGCCGAAAGCACGCGGTCGTCGTCCGACACCATGCCAATGAGCTCGGCCCTACCCCTGATGACCGTGAGCGGGGTGCGCAGGTCGTGCGCGAACGCGGCGTTCACGCGCCGGCGGCTCTCGGCGGCGCGCCACGTCTCTGTCTTGGCGCGCGCGAGCTCGGAGCGCATCTCCTCGAACCGGGCGCAGAGCCGCCCGAGCTCGTCTCCGCGCTGCGGGGACATCTCGAAATCGAGGTCGCCCGCCGCGATGCGCTGCGCGGCAGAATCCATCGCCGCCACGGGACCGAAGATTCTCGTGCGGTAGAAGCGCCGCCCCGCGACGACGAGGCAGACGACGAAGATGACGGGCACCGATGCGACGAAGGCCCACGCCGTCATACGGTACGCAACCGAATCCCCCGGATAGGGAACGTAATATCCGACGTTCGAGACGATGGGCTTCTCGCCATCCGCGTTTTCGGGCAGCTGCTCAGTGAGGGCGAGAGCCGCCTCGAAGCCCGGTCGCGCAGGACGCTCCGCGGCGTCGTAGGCGGCGATTTCGGAAAACGAGAGGGATTCGTCGTAGACGTCCGACACGCTCGCCGTCCACGAGACGTCGACAACCGTCCCATCCGGGACTCCAGCAGGCGGGTCATCGAGAGAGATCGGCTTGGCATCGCCGCGTGCGCTTCCCTCGACGTAGAGAAAGACGGCGCTCGCTCCGAGGCTTTCGCCATCTGCGCCCATTTCGGTTCCGCCTTGCTCGTACAGGGAATCGAAGGCGGATAGCTCGTACCAGGACAACGTTTCGGCGGGCACGAGGGAGTTCGACCCTTCGTCGAAGACGAACGTGCCCGAGTACGCGTACGGGTCGTCCGAAAGCGTGGTCTGCGCCAGAAGGCCGAACACGCCCGATGAGACTATCGACAAGACAAGGGCGGCAGCAAGCGCGCCTGCAGCGTACAGCGCGAACGCCGCCTTCACCGAGCAGCCAGCCAGACGAGCGCGCAGCCCCTGCGCGGCGCCGCCTTCCCTCACGCCCGCCACGAGTACCCCACTCCCCACGAGGTCTCGATGGGGTCGGCCTCGCAGCCCGCCTGCGCGAAGGCGCGGCGGATGCGGCGGATGTGCTCGGTGACGACCGACGAGTCCCCGGGTTCGTCCCATGCGAGCTCGCGGATCATGTCGCGGTCGAACACCTGGCCGGGCCGTTTGGCGAGCAGCGCGACGATGTCGAAGTCCTTGCGGGCGAGATCGACCGGCCGCCCGTCGACGCGCGCCTCGCGGCGCCCGAAGTCGACCGAGACACCGTTCGAAAAGCCCACGACGGCGCGGTCCGACGCGCGCTCGCGGCGGGCGAGGTGCGCCCGCACCCGCGCGCCGAGAACCTCGAGCGAGAAGGGCTTCGTCACGTAGTCGTCGCCGCCCGCGGCGAACCCCGCGATGGCGTCGGCGTCCTCCACGCGCGCCGTGAGGAACACGATGGGGCACGCGACGGCGTCGCGCACCTTCGCGCACACCTCGAAGCCGTCGCCGTCCGGCAGGTTCACGTCGAGGAGGATGACGTCGGGCCCGCGCCTGCACGCCTCTATGGCGGACGCGGCGTCGCCCGCCACGAACGTGCGGCATCCCTCGAGCCCGAAGTAGTCCGCGAGCATGTCCGCGATGTCGCGCTCGTCCTCCACGATGAGCACGAGTGGGGATCTTCCCGTGACACTACCTCCCATACCGCCCATCACCGCCCTTTCCATCGCCCATTGGGTTGAAGCACAAGGATAAACCCGAATAGTCAACAAACAATCAAATTGCATCCTGGGCATAACGCGGAGAAAAGCTATCTTGCCTCGCGCCTACTGCTTAGATAAATCGGCCGAGCCCGACCCCCAGCTCCATGCACAGCCTCACGAACTCGTCGGCTCTCATTACGCGCTCGCCGTTGAGGACGCGCCAAAGGCGTTTCCGATCGACGCCTATGCGGCGCGCGAGCTCGGCGACGGGGATACCTCGCTCCCAGCGCGCCTGCTCCATCCTCGCAGCTATGAGGTCGATGTGCTTCATGTCTCTTCCGGGCGCTCCGACGCGGCGCGGCTTCCGGGCCGTCGCCCGCCGTGGCCGAGGCGGGCGGCGAGCTTCCTGAACGACTCCTCCGACAGGCAGTGCTCCATGCGGCAGGCCTCGGCCGAGGCGGTCTCGGCGTCCACGCCGGACTCGGCGAGCAGCCGCTCGAAGAAGCGGTGCTTGGCGAGGGTGGCCTCGGCGAGGCGCCCGCCCTCCTCGGTCAGCCGCACGTCGCGGCCGACCACCTCGGCGAGGCCCCTGCGCGCCAGGTTGCCGAGCGCCTTGGTGACGCTCGGCTTGGCGACGCCCATGCGCTCGGCGATGTCCACGTTGCGGCACGACCCGCGCAGGCGGCGGATCACGAGGATGGCCTCGAGGTAGTCCTCTTGCGACTCACGAAGCATCGGTCGGCTCCTCGCGGAGATCGCCTGCAGGCGCGCCGCCTATGCGCCAGCCCTCCGCGCGGCTGCGGATCTCGACGAAGCGGCGGTACGTCCCCTCCTGCCCGAGCAGCTCCTCGTGCGTGCCGCGCTGCACGATCCTGCCGCCCTCGACGACGAGGATCTGGTCGGCATGCTCGATGGTCGCGAGCCTGTGCGCGATGACGACCACCGTCTTCCCCCGCGTGAGCTCGGAAAGCGCTCCCTGTATGAGGGACTCGTTCTCTGGGTCGATGCTCGCCGTCGCCTCGTCGAGGATCACGATCGGGGCGTCCTTGAGCAGCGCCCTGGCGATGGAGATGCGCTGCTTTTGGCCACCGGAGAGGGCGCTTCCGGCCTCGCCCACCAAGGTTTCGTAGCCATCCGGAAGCTCGCGGACGAACTCGTCGACCCGCGCCCTGCGCGCCGCCTCGACGACCTCTTCGTGCGTGGCGCCCGGGCGCCCGAAGCGAATGTTGTTCTCGATGGTGTCGTTGAACAAGTAGACATTCTGGAAAACCGCCGAGAAGTTCCTCAGAAGGCTATCGCAGGTCAACTCTCGCACGTCATGCCCCCCGACGAGAACCGAGCCCTCGTCGACATCCCAGAAGCGCATCATGAGGTTGGCGATCGTCGTCTTGCCCGATCCGCTCGGGCCCACGATGGCGCACGTCGTCTTCTCCGGAATGTCGCACGACACGCCCGACAGCACCTTCGCACCCGATTCGCGACCGTACGAGAACGAGACGCCTCGCAGCTCGATACCGTGCTCAGTAAGGGGGACGTCTCGGCCGTCGGAATCGATGTAGGGGGCGTTCTCTATGGCGTCGATACGGTTCATGATGTCATCGAGATCGCCGAGCATGTGGGCGGAATCGTTCACGCGCTCGACGCCGGAGAACACGGTGAACGAGAATGCGCAGAGGGCAAGGAGCATCCAGAGCTCGATGCCGCCGTTCGCATATCCCCACACGGCAGACGCCACGACGCCGACGCTCGCCAACTTGAACGCAACGAGGTGGACGAGATTGCGAGGCGTGAAGCCGAACTCGATCGCGATGCGCGCCTCCTTCAGCCTCCTTATCGTTGCCAGGATGGGCCGCATCGCGGCCCCTCCATGGCCGTACGACTTCGCCGTTCCGAGCCCCCGGACGTACTCGACGATATCCCCAGCGAGTTGTTCGGTCTCCGCATGCGCCCTCGGCGTCAGGCGCTTCGAGACCCTGTTCACCGCCGTGAGCGCGAGGCAGGATACGACGGTGCCGGCGAGGGCGGCAAATCCGGCCATCGGCTCGAGGATGAAGAGGAACGCCACAACTGCGGCAAGGTTTACGTAGCCGTTGATAACTGCGTCGACCATCTTCATGCCCTGAAGCTCCAAGATGCCCAGTTCCGTGGTCGCCGTCGCCAGTATGTCGCCCGTCTTGACCTCGTCGAAATAGCCGAGTGGGACGCGCTTCAAGACGTTGCCGATCTTGATGCGATCCTCAGGCGCCACCTCGTATCCGATCGACTCCTGCAACCGGTTCTTCCCGTATGTCAGGATGAAGCGCAAGCCTATGCAGGCGATGAGCGCCAGAAGCGACCACCAGACCCACGACGGGTCGAGCTCCTGGATGCCGCGAGCATCCTCCGCGACGCAGGCGAGCAGCCAGGCCGCGAGCATCACGGGCGCGGCCGTTGCCCACGTCATGAAGAACGAGCAGACGCAGCCAAGGATGAGCCTTTTCTTGTAAGGGCCGGTCCAGCGGACGATTCTCATGAGAGCCTTGATCATCGGGAGCCCCCTTTCTGGCCACTCGATCCAGCCGCCCAGCTCCTCGCCCCGATGTGCGCCCTCCACATGCGCCCGTAGAGCGAGCATTTTGCGAGAAGGTCGTCATGGGTCCCTTGGTCGACGATCGAGCCCTTGTCGATAACGACGATGTTGTCTGCAGCCGTGATCGTCGAGAGCCGATGGGCTATGACCACAAGCGTCTTTCCGGCCGAGAGCTTCGCGATAGAGCGCTGGATCTTGTCCTCGTTCTCCGGATCGGTGAACGCGGTGGCCTCGTCGAGGAGGACGATCGGCGCGTCTTTGAGGATCGCGCGGGCTATCGAGATGCGCTGGCGCTCCCCGCCGGAAAGGGCGCCGCCGGCCGCACCGGCTTGCGTGTCATAGCCTTGCGGGAGCTTCGACACGAACTCGTCGCAGCAAGCAGCCCTGGCGGCCTCGGCGACCTCCTCGTCCGTCGCCTGCGGCCGGCCGAGACGGATGTTCTCCCGGATCGTTGCATCGAAGAGGTAGTTGTCCTGGGCGACGAAGCTCACGAGTTCGGACAGCTGGTCGAGGGGCATCTCGCGGACGTCCACGCCGCCCACGGTGACCGATCCGCCGCACACGTCCCAATGGCGCGCGACAAGGCGGGCGATGGTCGACTTGCCCGAGCCGGAAGGGCCCACCAGAGCGGTGAACGAGCCCTGCGGAATCGCGAGGGACACCCCATGGAGGACATCGTCGCCCTCGTCGTAGGCAAACCTCACATCCTTCATCTCGATCGACGCGTCGAGCGGCAGCGCCCGCTCGGCGGGATCGGAGAGCTCGGGCAGGTCGAGGAACTCTCTCGTGTCCGCGACGGCGTACTCCATGGACTTCATCTCGTTGACGAACGAGGTGAACCTCATGATCGGGTCAACGACGGCAAGCGCCAAAATCACGCACATCGCGAATTGCGACGGGGAGAGCGCTCCCGCGAAGTACATCCAAAGTCCGACGGGCAGCACGCCCAGAAGCGTCGTCGGCATGATGCTCGCCATGAGGTTCATGCCGACCCACGTCGAGCGGAACCATCCCATCGTGTAGTCCTTGAAGCTTCGCACCGCATCCGCGTACTTCCGATACGAGTCGCTCGCCTGGTTGAACGCCTTGACTACCTGGATGCCCTCGATGTACTCGACGATCACGCTGTTCACGTGGTTGCTCTCGGCCATGTACGCCGCGTACCTGGCATTGAACTCCTTCAGGCTCGACGCGAATATGCCGAGCCCTATGGGCACGGACACGAGGCAGGCAGCCGCCATGCGCCAGTCGATGGCCACGAGCCACGCCGCGAGCCCCAGGGCGAGGAGCGTCGACCCGGAAAGCTCGGGGATCATATGGGCGAGCGGGACCTCGATCCCCTCGATCCTGTCGAGGAAGACGTTCTTTATCTGCCCGATGCTCTTCCCCTGCACGGTGCCGAGCGACGCCCTCATCAGCTTTTCGACGAAGTCCCGGCGTAGCGTCTCAAGGATGGTGTAGGCGGAGACGTGGGACAGGAGCGTCGAAATGCCGAAGAGCGCCTTGCTTGCGACATGCGATCCCGCGGCCAGGCAGAGCCAGGGGGCTGCGATCTCGAACGTGAGCCGCCCCTCCATGGCCGCCTCTACGATGCGGAACACCGCATAGAAGGGAACGAACCCCGTCCCGACGCTCGCTATCGACGCGGCGAGCGATAGCGCCATCTTTCCTTTGCATCTCCCAGAGTACGAGAGGAGCGTCCCCAGCCAGGAACGCCCCCCTTCGCCCCTGTGCCTGCCGGTTCCAGCCATAGCATCACATCCCCGTCCTGCCCGTATGGCCGGGCAATAGAAGTTAACTAAGGCTTATTATTGGGCAGAGCGGGAGGGGGTTCAGCTCCATCTGGGCGACGCTCGCCCAGATGGTCGGAAACGGCGGCGCCTACCGCAATGAGCGGCGATAGCCGGCGGGAGAGACGCCCCACGCCGACTTGAAGGCGGCGGAGAACTTGGACGGGCTGTCGTAGCCCACCGCGGCCCCGATGTCTGCCACCTTCATCTCGGACTCCCTGAGGAGCTGGGCCGCGAGATCCATCTTGAGGCGCCGGAAGTACGCGGCGGGAGAGGACCCGTACACGCCCTTGAAGCACGCCTTGAACGTCGTGAGCGGCATGTGCGCGAGGCTTGCCGCCTCCTCGACGGTCACCGTCGAGGATAGGTCGCGCGCGATGCTGTCCCTCACTTGCTTGACCCGAGCAACCTGCGATTTCGGGAAGTACGCCATGCCGTTTGCCGGGAGCGGGTCGAGCACGTGGAGCAGCAGCAGGAGCTCGAGCGCCTTGATCTGGCAGTAGCTCTTCCGGATTCTTTCCGGGGTCACGCTGAGCTCCGAGAATATGTGCGCGGCTCCTTCGCAGCGGTGGAGCAGGAACGGGGTCCCGTCGAGGCAGTATCTGCGACGAAGCCTGCGCAGGTCGACGGGGAACCCCTCGAGCGCCCGGAGGATCGACCTCTGGGCGCGCTCGACCTCGTAGGTGACCGTGACGCCCCGGTACCTGCCCGTGGGGAGCAGGAACTCCCCGGAATGGTTCGACCTGTCGTCGACCTTGATGTCCCCGGCTGCGACGTAGGCGCACGACCCGCCCGCCATGGGCTGCTCGAGGCGCCCCTCCTCGCACCAGTCGACGCAAAGGACCTCTGCCGAGGTGGAGAACCCTGAGACGCAGCGCTCCATATGGAAGTCGTTGAACGAGATCATTATCCCGGGAAGCGGCTCGACGAGCGACATCGAGCCGGCGCCCGACTCGGTCTCGATCTCGAGCAGGCCCGAGTCCCCGTTGATGTCGATCCGAACCTCGCCCTCGATGGCGCGCTCCGGCGCATCCCCGAGCACCCGCGCGGGCAGCAGCCCCCTGCTAGAAAAAATGTCCGACGGAATGTCCACGATCCACCTCCTCACACCATCCTACCCGGCGCGCGTGAGCTCCAGCGCGCTGTCGCAGCAGCGGTTCAGGAATTCTCGGTCGTGGGTGACGAGGACTACGGTCGCCCCCTTAGCCGACAGGTCGCGAACCAGCTTCGCTACCTGCTTCATGTGGTCGAGGTCGAGCCCGCTCGTGGGCTCGTCCAAAAGGATCAGCTTTCTTTCAGAAAGGAGCGCACACGCCACGGCGAGGCGCTGCTTCTGCCCGCCGGACAGGGCCATGGGGTGCACGTCCCGCGCACCGAGAAGGCCGAGCGAGGCAAGCGTCGCCTCTGCCCTCTCCTTGGCTTCCCCCTCCTCTCTGCCGCCCAGCGAGAGCATGCACTCGTTCCAGACGCTGTCGCTGAAGAGCTGGTTGTTGACGTCCTGCATCACGAGCGAGACGAGGCGCCTCCGAGCGCGGCGCGCGACCTGCTTCCCTCCGACGAGGACGCGGCCCGCGTCCTTGCGCTCGAGGCCGGCGATCCCCCGGAGCAGCGTGCTCTTCCCCGTGCCGTTCTCGCCCAGGACGCCCAGCACACCGCCGGCAGGAACCGTCACGCTCAGCGGAGCGAACACCGCCCCGTCCCCCCGAACCACGGTGTAGTCGTCCAGCGCGAGGCCAGCACCCGCCTGATTGCCCATCGTCGCGCGCGGCACGCGCACGTCGAGGGCATCGCCCGCGCCGACGGCGCGGAGCCCCATCCCCTCCCGCTCCTCCGAGGAGAGCCCGAGGAGTTCTTCCGGCGAGAACTCGCGGACTATGCGGCCTTTCTCGACGAGAATGGCGCGGTCGATGAGGTCCGAGGCGAAATAGAGCCGGTGCTCGGCGATGATGACGGTCCTGCCCTCCGCGATGACGGAGCGCACCTCGTCATGCAGCCTCTGCACGGCGGTCGTGTCGAGGTTCGCGGTGGGCTCGTCGAGCACGTACACGTCGGGCCTCGCCACGTCGACGGAGGCGAAGACGAGGCTCTGGCGCTCTCCGCCGCTCATCTCGGTGACGTTGCGCCCCAGCAGCCTGCGGGCGTCCAGGGCTTCCACGGTGGTTCTTATCTGTGCCTCGATCTCCGATACGGGAATCCCGCGCGACTCGAGCCCGAAGGCGAGCTCGTCGTTGGACGTGAGGTTGAAGAACTGGCTCTTCGGGTTCTGGAACACGCTCCCGACGCGTTCGGCGAGCTCGTACATCTCGCAGCGGCCGGGATCGAGCCCGCAGACGGAGACCGAGCCGGTCATCTCGATGCCCGGCTCGAACGACGGGATCAGGCCGTTGATGCATTTCGTGATGGTCGTCTTGCCCGATCCCGAGCGCCCGACGAGCATCAGGCATTCGCCCCTTCGGACCTCGAGGTCGATTCCGTCCAGGATCTTCTTGCCCCCTGCCGCCTCGCAGGAGACGTTCTCGAGCCTCACGACGGGCTCGCCGAGCGGTCTTCGGGGCGCATGCGAAACCCTCTCCATCAGGCAGCACCTCCCCACAAGGCAACCGCGGCCACCGCCGCCGCTGCCGCCGAGAGGATCGCCCAGTCCGACGCGCGCATGGAAAGCCTCTCCGTGTCCGTGGACGGGGCGGGGTTCTCGATCCCCCGGCACGTCGCGGCGCGGGAGAGCTCCTCGGCCGTGGAGGTCGCTGACATGACGAGGGGCACCGCGAAGCATTCGAGGCGACTTGCCGCCGGGATGTCGCGGAGAGCCATGGCGTCCCGGATGTGAGCCGCCTCCTCCTTAAGCGTTGGGAAGTAGCGCATCGTGACGGTCAGGGGGATGAGGACCGCCTGGGGCACGCGCAGCTTCGCAAGGGCCGAGGCGATGCGGTGGACGGTGTTGTCCCTCACGAGCAGGGTGCCCACCATGAGGCAGAGGTAGATCTTGCGCGCGAACGTGAGGCTGATGGTGAACATCGTCGCCGCCACCCCGCCGACGACGGGAAGCACGACGTTGAGCACCGCCCACAGCGCGGCATATAGGGCCGCGAAGCCGACCGCCATGCGAACATGGCCGCAGAGCGCCTGCAGGACGGAGACCGTGAGGACGAGCAGGAGCTCGGATTCGATGGATTTGCCCATGAAGGCCGTTGCCGACACGGCGACGAGCACTCCCATGAGCGTGCGCGGGTCTGGATCTATGAGACCCTTCCCCTTGCGAACGCCAAGGATGCGACGGGCATCAGTTTCGGACGTCCGCATTACGCCAGGCCGGCTTTCACGAAGTGCTTCCTGAACATCCCGCGGGCGATGTAGGCGCCGATGAGCCCCGCGACGAAGGTCGCTGCGAACATGGCAACGAGCATGCCCGGGTTTGCCGCCGTCTCGAGCGTCGCGAGGTAATCGGCCCCCATGCCCTGCCCGGCGATCTGCGCGACGAACGAGTCGTGGAAGGCCCACAGGGGCAGCGGGCTTCCGCACATGCCGAAACCGAACACGGCGTAGGCGACGGCGTTGCCCGCGAAGCTCTCATAGCGCGTCGCGGCACGGATGATCTCGGCGACGACGCACGAAGCGAGCATGAGGCCGAGGATGAGGGGCGTGAACATCCCGGTGATGAAGTAGATGAGCGAGGGGACCATTCCGATGATGAGGACGGTCCCGAACTTCGGCACCTTCGCGCAGGCGAGCATGAACGGGATGCCGGCGAACAGGGCGTCGATGGCGGGCATGAACACCCAAAGGTAGGGATGCAGGCCGCTGAGCAGCATGAAGAGGAAGTTGATGACGAAGTAGAGCGCGGTGAAGATGCCGACGGTGATGAGGTCGCGGCCTTTGAGGCCGCGGGAGGCGGAAGGGGTTTCTGACATAGCTCGCTCCTTAGTTAGTTTAGGCTTACTATTTGAGAGTATGCAGCGCTTCCCGACTTCCTCCTAGCCCATTTGGCCAGGGATGTCCCGTTTAGTCAAAAAGATAGACGCGGCAAACAAACAATGATGCCGCTGGCGCTCGTGCGACGAGGTCGTCTCGCTCGTGGAGAACGCCGGGCTCATGGGCGCCGCGCCCGCGGGGGCCCTCTGACGCTCGGGGCGCTTGGCGGCCTTCCTGGGGCAAAGCAGCCGCCTTATCCACCCCCTCGCCTCCTGCCGGCAACCCAGAACACGAGGAGCACCGCCGCGCCGCCCGCTCAAGCGCCGCGGGGCTGTCGCGCCGGTCGGCTCCGCGTAAAGGGCCCGCAAAATCCCCCCACAGCCCCCGAGGGCGGGGCCGGTGGAGGGAGCGCCTCCGGCTTTTCGCAGGCTCCTTGACGCGTCCCCTCCGCGGCGCGGGTCGGCAGCCAAGCCGGGTGAAGGAGCGCCTGCACCCGGCGGGCGCGAGGAGACCCGAGGAAAGGACGGCTGTCATGAGCCATTTCTCCGTTCTGGTGCTGACGAGGGAGGGGCAGGGCGTCGAGGAGCTCCTGCTCCCGTACATGGAGAACTGCTGCGGCGAGCCCCCGCGCGAGTTCATGGAGTTCTTCGAGGACGAGGAGTGCGGAGTCGACGACGAGACGGGAAGGCGGGGCTACTGGCAGAACCCAAACGCCAAATGGGACTGGTACGAGGTCGGGGGCAGGTTCCGCGGCAAGCTCAAGGCGGCGCGCGGCGCTCGGTCGATGCCCGAGCGGCTGGTCGGGCGCTATCCCGACGGGCGCTACGACTCCGCGCGCGTGGGCGACTGCGACTTCGGCCCCGACGAGGGGGCGCGGGCCGCGGCGACGGACTTCTGGGCGCGCGCGGTCGAGGGCGCGGGCGACGGGGCTCCCCCATCCCTCCGCTCCCCCGAGTTCTACCTGCGCAGGTACGGCGACGTCGCCACGTTCGCCGAGGCCGAGTCCTCCTTCAGCACATGGGCTGTCGTGACGCCAGACGGGGAATGGCACGAGCAGGGCGCGATGGGCTGGTGGGGTTTGAGCTCGGAGACCGACAAGGAGGCGCTCGACTGGGTGCGCGGGTTCCGCGCGAGGTTCCTCGACACCGCGGATCCCGATTGGACGGCGACTATCGTCGACTGCCACATCTAGCGCGGCGCCCCGGGCGTCGGGGCGCCCTTCCGCGGGGGCTGCGCGCCCCCGCGCCTGCGGCAGGGGGCCGGCCCCCTGCACCCCGCCGCATCGATCCCCCGCCCGCTCAAACGCCGCGGAGGCTGCTCCCTGCCCGCATGGTCGGAGCAGATCAGCGGGGGCGCGTCGGCGCCGCGAAGTCGGCCAGCCCGACTCGCAGCTCCGCGCACAGCCTCACGAACTCGTCGGCGCGCATGGCGCGCTCCCCGTTGAGGACGCGCCAAAGCCTTTTGCGGTCGACGCCGACGCGGCGGGCGAGCTCCGCCACGCCGATGCCGCGCTCCCAGCGCGCCTGCTCCATCCTGGCGGCTATGAGGCCGAGATGGGACCGCGTCGTTAAGGGCGCGCCGCCCGCCCCGCCCGATGCCGGGCGGGGACGCGAGGTCACGACACCTGATGGCGCCTGAACGACGCGGCGGCGACAGGGGTCGCGACGATCGCGAGAACGGCGTACACGACGAGGATCATCCCGATAAGATCGAACACGACAAGGCCGACCGGGTACGACTCGAGCGCCGAGAAGAGCATGGTGAAGTTGGAGAAGTTGAGCGGGAAAAGCGCGAGCGCGCGCTCGAGGATCCCGACGCCCGCAGAGGGGATGAGCCCGGTGAAGAGGACGAGCACCACGTCGGTCACGAACACCGGGAGCGTCGAGCGGGCCCGCGAGGAGAGCGCGAGGGTGAGGCACGCGAACCCGAGGCACGCCGCGTACATGAGCCCTATCGACACGAGCGCCGCCTGGCCTGCCGTGAGCGGGTAGGGCGAGGAGAGCGCCATGCTCTGGATTGACAGCCCGAAGCCGTCGGCGCCGTAGAACGCGAGCGACACGCCCACGACGATCGCCGCGCAAATCGCGAAGTACGCGGTGGCGTACGCGAGCGCCGCCAGGACCTTCGCCGCCACCAGGCGCGTTCTCCCGTGCCTGGTGGAAAGCACCACGGCGTCGGCGCCCGACTGGTACTCGAACGAGAACACGGGCGCGAGGGTGACGCACACCGCGAGGATCGCGAACACCAGAAACGCGAAGCAGTTGACGATGTTGTCCCAGCCGCCCGAGTAGCCGTACTCGATCGGCTCGGGCACGGACGCCTGCTTCGCGGTCCAGTACCCCCGCTCGGCCTCCGAGTACTCCCACATGCCGCCCTGGCCGTCGTCGAGCGCGTCCTGCGTGAGCCCCGCGACCGCGCCGTACCACTCCGCCGCCATCTCGGGCGTCACGCGGGCGGCGGTCTGGGCGGGCTCCTCGCCTGCGACTTTCCACGGCTTCAGCAGCGTGCTCCAGTACGGGTTGTAGAGCTCGTAGACCTCCTCGTCGGAGAAATTCTGGAACATGAGGTCGTAGACGGCCGCGCCCGTCATCCCGCCCACCGCGTCGCGGTCGATCCGCTCGAAGAGCGTCTCCTGGTAGGCAGCTATGTCCGAGGCGGCGCGCTCGGCCGTGATGGCCCCTTGGTGCTCCTCGGCCTCCGCGCGCATCTGCGCGATGGCCTCGACGCCCGAGACGATCTCCCCTTGGGCGTTCGTCGTCTTGCACTGAACCACGTTGAGCGCCATGACGCCGACGATGAGCGCGACGACTCCGACGTTCACCGCGACCGCCAGGCGGCGGCCAAGCATCTTCTTGAGCTCGAACCAGAAAAGGCTACGCATGGCGGCCCCCCTTCCCCGCGGCGCGGGCCGGCGCGCCCGCCGAAGGGGGCGCCGCCTCGTCGCGGAACACGTACAGGTACAGGTCCTCGAGCGTCGGGTCGGCGGGGGCGGACCCGGGGACCGCCGGCTCGTCGGACACGTAGCGGACGATCGACCGCCCGCCCTCGCCGTAGCGCGCGTTCGCCACCGTGAGGCGCGCGGAAAGCGCCTCCGCCTCGCGCGAGGGGACCGCCGCCTCCCACACCTTGCCCCGCGCCGCCTCGAGCAGGTCTGCCGGCGCGCCCTCCATCACGAACGCGCCCGCCCGCATGACGAGGATGCGGTCGGCGATGCTCTCGACGTCCGAGACGATGTGCGTGGAGAGCAGCACCACCTTGTCCTGCGCGAACCCCGCGATGAGGTTGCGGAAGCGCACGCGCTCCTTCGGGTCGAGGCCCGCCGTGGGCTCGTCGAGGACGAGCACCGCCGGGTCGTTGAGCACCGCCTGCGCGATGCCGAGGCGCTGCTTCATGCCGCCGGAGAACGTGCGGATGCGGCGGCGCTCCTCGCCGGCGAGTCCCACGGCGGAGAGCAGCTCGAGGGAGCGCTCGCGCGCGGCGCGCCGCCCGATTCCCTTGAGCGCGGCCATGTACTCCATGAAGTCGAGCGCCGTGAACTCCGGGTAGTAGCCGAAGTCCTGGGGCAGGTACCCGAGCATCGCCCGGTAGTCGCCGCCCATCCGCTCGATGGGCCGGCCGTCGAAGCGCACCTCGCCCGAGGTCGGGCGCAGCACGCCGCACGCCATGCGCATGAGCGTTGTCTTCCCCGCCCCGTTCGCGCCGAGCAGGCCGTGCACGCCCGGGCCGAGCGCCGCGCTCACGCGGTCGACGGCGATCTTGGCGCCGTACTCCTTAGTAAGCCGGTCGAATGCCAGTTCCACGAAAAAGCTCCTTTCGGTCGAAGGCTGTTCAGAACGCCCGCGCGCGACGCGCGCTCTCGGACGCGACGCCGCCCTGGGCGCACAGGCGCAGCCAGCCGGCCGCCTCCCGTGCGAGCCAGAGCGCGCCGGCGGCCGAGACGGCCGCCCACGCCCAGACCGCGCCGGCGCAGTAGGCGCCGGGCGCGGCGATCCCCAGCAGGAGGCAGAGGGCGCCGACCCCCGCCGACCAGGCGACCGCCGCGACGGTCGCGTCGGCGGCCGCGACCCTCCGGGCGAGCATGAGCCCGCCGGCCGCCGAGGCGAGGTACGGCGCGAGGGCGTACGCCGCCGCCGCGCCCGCGGGGACGGCGGCGGAGCAGACGGCGCAGGCGAAGGCGAGGGCGAGGAGGGTGGCGCCGCCGAGGACCGCGAGGCGCGCGCACGCGACGGAGACGGCGTTGCGCGGGCACGACGCCTCGAGCTCCTGCATGAGGCACGACCTCGCGCGGACGACGCCCGCCAGGCATGCGGCCACGAGCACGGGGCCCGACGCCACCAGGGCGGCCTGCGCCTCGCGCGCCGGCGCGCCGGAGAGCGCGAGGGCGAGGGCGAGGGCCGCCACGGCGGCGGGCGCCGCCCAGAAGGCGCGCGGCGAGAACCTGACGGCCGCCCGCGCGAGGTCGCCCGGCCCGAAGCCGCTTCCCGACGCCCGCGCCGCCTCCGCCGCCGCCAGGGCGGCCACCGCCCCGGCATGCCCCGCGCGCGCCCCCGCCGAGGGGCGCTCGCTGCGGAAACGCTCGCGCAGGGCGCTCTCCAGCCGCCTCTTCTCCGTGAACCTCATAGCGACCCTCCTTCGCCGGTGTCGGACAGCTCGGCCTTGAGCGCCTCGAGCGCGGCCGAGATCCTCCGCCCCGCCGCGAACCTGCTCACGCCGAGCACGCGGGCGACCTCGTTGACGCGCAGGCCGTGGTCGTAGCGCAGCTCGAGCACCTCCCGCTGCTCCGGGGGGAGCGAGGCGAGCGCCTCGCGGACGCCGCCGCCCTGCGGCTCGCCCGCTGCGGCGTTCTCGTCGAGCTGCTCCCACACCCTCCCGCGCCTGCGGTAGGCGTCGGCGCACACGCCGCGCGCGACGGTGAGCAGGAAGGCGAGCGGCTTGCCCCGGTCGCGGTAGCCCGGCAGGCTCCTCACGAACCGCAGGAACGTCTCCTGCGTCGCGTCGAGGGCGTCGTCGTAGGTGGGCGCATGGCGCCTGCAGTACGCCAGCACGTCGTCGTAATGCTCCTCGACGACGCGCCGCGCGCCCTCCTCGTCCAGACCCCTCCCGATGAAGCCCAAGCCCTTCTCCTTCCGTCCTCGCCCTATATAACGCGCGGGGAGCGCGAGATGAGCGCGCTCTCCTGAAAAAAGTTTCGACAATCCTCGGCGCCGCGGGGCGCCGCCCCGTCCGATTCCGCGGCCTCCCCTAGATCAGGTCGTAGGGCATCTCCCGCTTGAAGAGGTAGAACGCGAGGCACGCGAGCGACCACGCCGTTGCGAGGCTCTCGCCGTAGCTCGAGAGGAACCGCCCTGGAAAGCCCATCGCCGCCCCTTCCCTCCATCGGGCACCCTTTCCGGAATCGATTATCCCCTTCGATCCTTGCGGAGCCATTACTGCGGGGTGAAGGGAGGCTTTCGGTTCCGCCTTGCGGGAGGCGACGGGATGCGCGCCCTCCTCGACGCGGACGGCAAGCCCGTCGTCACGCGACCGAGCGTGGATAGCATCGTTGCGATGGGCCGGGCGCCCACTCGCGAGCAGGCGCGGGGCGCAGGGATTGCCAAACGCAGCCCTGCGGTAAAATGTCCCCACGTCCAGCATCGAAAGAAGCCGAGAGGAGGCACACTGTGAACCTCGGCATGGAAAACGAGACCACCGAGCACAAGCGCAGCACGTCCGAGATGCGCGAGGCGATGGAGTCGGTCGCCTCCATCCTCAACAAACACGGATCGGGCACGCTCTACTTCGGCGTGCGCCCCTCTGACGGCGAGGTCGTGGGCCAGGACGTCTCCGAAAAGACGCTGCGCGACGTATCGCAGGCTTTCGGCAACCGAATCGAGCCGAGGGTCATCCCCACCATCGAACGTCTCGAGACCGAGGACGGGAAAGCCTACGTCAAGGTATCCTTTTCCGGCGACGAGCGCCCCTACGCCTGCGACGGGCGCTACCGCGTTCGCTCCGCCGACGAGGATCTGCCCATGGGCGCCGCCATGCTCGAGGAGATGATGCTCGAGCGCGCCGCGAAAAGGAACTCCTGGGACCGCCGTCCCTCCGACAGGCTGCTCGCCGACGTGAACGAGGACGAGCTGCGGTCATACGTCGAACGCGGGGTCGAGCGCGGGCGGATCCCCTTCCCCTTCACCGACGCGAGGGACGTGCTCTCCCGCCTCGGCCTACTCTGCGACGACGGCGCGCTCACCAACGCGGCTGCCGTCTGCTTCTGCGGCTCGCGCGACCCCATGCTGCGCATGGGCGTTCTGGGGAACTCCGACCGCACGCAGATACTCGACAACCACCAGGAGGCGGGAACACTGTTCGGCCTGGTCAAGGCCGCCGAGACCTATATCCTGAACAACACGCGCCGCGAGTTCATCATCGACGGCACGTCCCTCCACCGTACGGAGCGCCCCGAGATCCCCCTGAGCGCGATTCGCGAGGCGCTCTTCAACGCCTTCTGCCATCGCCGCTACGAGGACTCCTCCGCCATCCAGGTGGACATCTTCTGGGACGCCGTCGACATCTACAGCCCGGGCAGCTTCCCCGCTGGCTACGAGCCCGAGGACTACCTCTCCGGCGCCGAGACGGCTTCGAAGCCTCGCAACCCTCTCATCGCGAGCACGCTCTACCGCTCGGGAGACATCGAGACCTACGGCACGGGCCTTCGGCGCATCCAGGGCGCTTGCGACGCGCAGGGCGTGCCCGTCGCGGTTTTTCAGCGAGGCAACGGCGTGCACGTTCGATTCACCCGCGCGGAGGCAGTCGCCGCCGACAAACCGCCAATAACGGGCGAAAAGCCCGCCGACAACCTGTCCCGCGCGCTCGCCCTGTTCGCCGCCAGCGCGATCCCTCTTGCATCTCAGAACGTGGCGGAAAGCCTGGGAGTCGGGCTTCGCCAGGCTCAGCGCATCCTGAGGGAGCTCGAGGCCAAGGGGCTCGTCGAGCGGAGCGGCCATGGTCGCGGCACCCTTTGGAGCTCCGTCGAAGGCAAATGACGCACTATGGCCGAATCGCGACATCGCGACATGTCGCGATGTCGCGATTCCCGCCAGATGCGCGGAATCCTCGCCGCCTGCAACTCGCTCACGCCGCTCCCGCAAGCGCCGCGTAGTCCCGCCGCGAGCCATCGCCGCCCGCTATCGCTGCCCTCTCCCATGGGCGCGGCACTTTCGGTGGCGATTTTCCTAGGAATTACGATGCGGCCCCTGCGTCAAGCCGAAAGTCCGACGCCGCCGTCCGCGAGAGCAGGCGGCGGCCTCATCGCGGGCCGCGGGACGCGTCCCCGCCGCCCGGCCTCCCCTCGGCGTGACGGGCCGGCGCCTCATTGGCGATAAAGGCTCCCAGCCCGACCTCCAGCTCCGCGCACAGCCTCACGAACTCGTCTGCCCTCATGGCGCGCTCCCCGTTGAGCACCCGCCACAGGCGCTTCGGATCCGCCCCTATGCGGCGGGCGAGCTCCGCCACGCTGATGCCGCGCCGCCATCGCGCCTGCTCCATCCTGGCCGCTATGAGGTCGATGTGCCTCATTGAGGGCTCCCGTCTGCACGCGAGGGCGCTAATCTGCGCAAGCTGGAGCTTCGGCTCCCTCCCCATCGCCCTTGAGCCCCTCCCGAACGACCGAGCGAACGGCAAGCGACAGGGCGAGGGAGGCGGCGACCACCCCCGCGACGACGATCGGCACGCCGTCCCGGAACGCGTCCAAAAGCCAGCCGTAGGCGAGCGCGCCGACGGGCGTCGCGCAGTTCGCGAGCGCCATGACGAGCGCCATCACCTTCCCGATGAGGTCTCCGGGCGTCTCCCCCTGCACGAAGGCGACTGCCTGCACGGAGAAGAGCGTGCAGCACGCCATGGTGAGGAAGAGCCCTGCCACGACGAGGGCGTACGAGCCCATGGACGGCAGGGGGAGGGCGCAAGCCGCGGCGACGAGAAGCAAAGCGAGCGATCCGGCAGCGAGCACAACAGGCGACGACGAGAGCCCGAGCCTGCCCGCGAGCGCCCCCGCGGCGATCCCGCCCGCGAGC
Source organism: Gordonibacter faecis (assembly GCF_030077735.1). NCBI lineage: Bacteria > Bacillati > Actinomycetota > Coriobacteriia > Eggerthellales > Eggerthellaceae > Gordonibacter > Gordonibacter faecis. Next base: position 27,916 of record NZ_JASJEU010000008.1, read on the forward strand.
CCGCCGAGCGCGAGAGCTCCCTCGGCGAACCCCATGAGCTGGGCGGAGAGCCCCAGCACCTGAGTGACGACAACGGGCGCGCCGATGACGACGAACGAGCTCAGCACGAGGTTGAACGCCGTCGCGAGAAGGATCATGCGGAAGATGGCGGGGCTCCCCTCCCGCAGGAAGCGCAGGGCGGCGGCGAGATCCCCCGCCGCCGTGCGCACGATCCCCGCATCGCGCGGCAGGGGCGCGAACGGCACGCGCACCGCAGCCGCCACCAGAACCGCCGACGCCGCGAAGAGGGCGCCCGACACCGCGACGACGGGCGCGATGCCGAACATGCCGAACAAAAGCCCGCCGAGCACCGGCCCCACCAGGCTCGAGAGCATGCCCACCTGGCTGACGACCGCCGCGCCCCGCTGGATCGCCGATCGCCCGACGAGGGCGGGCACGCTCGCCTGCACCGTCGGCTGGTAGACGCTTTGCACGGCGTAGAGCGCGACGAGGGCGGCCACCGCGAGGCCGACGGCGTCCGCCGTCCCGCTCAGGAGCAGGTACGCCGCGCACACCGCCGCCATGACGGCGTCGAGCGCCGCCATGATGAGGCGCTTGCGGACGCGGTCCGCCGCCACGCCGCCGATGGGGGCGAGGACGATGTAGGGCACCCAGGCGCACGCCGTCACGACGCCCATCGCCGCTGACGACCCCGTGACGCCCAGCACGTGCAGCGGCAGCGCGAACCGGAGCACCGCGTTGCCGAACAGCGACACCGTCTGCGCCGCCGCGAGCGCCCAGAACGTGCCCGTCAGGCCCCCTTTCCCCGCTCCCCGATTTCGGCCTTCGACCCCAACGACCCCTTCCGACACCTGCGCCGATCCTTTGCGTTCGTCCATTCCCTTCCTTTCTCTCAGATTAACATACCTACGGTTGGTATGTATAATAGGTAAAAAGAGAAGGGCGGAATGCCCTTCTCTCGACGGACGGCGGGAGGCTACTCCGCCGCCGACGACGCCTCCTCCCGCGCCCGGCGGAAGCCCTCGACCCTGCCCGCCACGTTCTCGGCCGACAGGTCGGCGCCCATGGCCCTGAGCAGCCCCAGGTAGAAGCGCATGCGCGCCTCGAGCTCGTCCGCCGTGAGGGGCTGGAACATCGGGGCGACCCACAGGTTCGCGAGAAGGACGACCACCTGCGCCATCTCGCGCGGCTGGTCGGTGGCGATGGTGCCGTCTGCCATCCCCTGCCGCACGATCGGCTCGATGTAGCGCGGCACCACGTCCTCGAAGACGGAGCGGTACATCACGCCGAGGAGCCTGGAATTGCGCACCGGGTCGGCGTCGATGGCCATCCGCGGCGCGAGGTCCATCTGGGAGCTCGCCGCCGAGGCGTCGAACATGGCCTGCAGCTTCTCGGCGCCGGTCATCGACGCGTCGGCGACGATCTCGTCGTAGCGGCGGAACGCGGCGGCGTCGGCGCGGTCGAGGGCGGCGTCGAGGATCTCCTCCTTGGACTTGAAGTGGTGGTAGATCGCGCCCTTCGTGAGGCCGTCGAGCTCGCCCACGATGTCCTGGATGGTCGTCTTCTCGTAGCCCTTCTCGAGGAACAGCCGCATCGCGGCGTCGAGTATGCGGGCGACGGTCTCCTCGGGGTACTTGTTCCGCGACACGCCTTCCCTCCCTTTCTTACATACCGATGGTATGTTACCACAGATCCGGAGGCGTTCGCGAGTGCCGCTTGCGCCGCGCCGGCGATCCTCGAAGCGATCCAGCCCGACACCCAGAACCGCGCACAGCCGCACGAACTCGTCGGCCCTCATGGCGCGCTCGCCGTTGAGGACGCGCCAGAGCCGTTTGCGGTCGACGCCGATGCGGCGGGCGAGCTCCGCCACGCTGATGCCGCGCTCCCAGCGCGCCTGCTCCATCCTCGCTGCTATGAGGTCGAGATGGTCCATCCGCACCGCCATTCTTCAGCCCGACTCTCTCTACGGTCAGGAGTTGAGCCACTTTTTGATCGCTGCAAAAGCGCATGCCTGCCGCAAAAAGCGGACGGGGCATCGCCACAGCTTTGGCGCTCGCAACGGGGCGAAACCAAAAGAGCCTCACAGGGGGAACGGGCACGCGGCTTCTCCGGGTCGAGCTGTCGTGCTCCTTCGGGTTGCTACCGTTTGCGGTCGCTCGCATAGGAGACGGTCAAGCCCCCTTTTCTCAGACGGAACACGACGTCCGCCTCCTTCGCCACGTCGTTCGAATGGGTCACGACCACGACGCATTTCCCTGCCTCGTGCGCGGTCGCCTTGAGGATCGAGGCCACCTCCGCCGCCGTCGCCTCGTCGAGGCTGCCGGTCGGCTCGTCGGCGAGCACGATCCGCGCCTCCGAAGCAAGGGCTCGGGCGATGGCGACGCGCTGCTGCTGTCCGCCCGAGAGCTTCAGCACGCTACGCCTGCTCTCTTCCTCGGTGATGCCCACGCGCTCGAGCGCGGGCATGGGAGGCAGCTTGGACGTCAGGGAAACGTTCTCCCTCGGCGTGAGGTAGTCGATGAGGTTGTACCCCTGGAATACGAACGCCACGTTCTTGCGCCTGTGGACGGCAAGCCCCATCTTCTCGATGTTGCACCCGTCGCAGATGACCGAACCCTCGGTCGGGCTGTCGAGCCCTCCCATGAGGGAGAGCAGGGTCGTCTTCCCGCACCCGGAGGGCCCGAGTATCGCGTACATCCGCCCCTCCTCCAACGAGACGTTGACCCCCTTGAGGATCTTGGTGCCCCGTTCGTAGGAGTACCCGACGTTTCTCAGTTCCATGATCGGCATTGCCGTACCTTTCTCTTCGCGTCCGCGAATCGCAGGCGCCCGCCTATTCCATCTGTGAGAGGATCTCTCTCGGCTGCATCCGAAGCATTGGGATGCATGACACCGCTACGGCTGCGACGAGGAGCGCCGCACCCGCGCCGGCGACCGTCACGAGAAAGGAGGGGTCGACCGAGACGCTTCCCGCCGCCTTTCCGAATAGGGCCCCGACCGGACCCGCGAGCTGCCCGCTTGCGAGGTACGCAATGACCAGCGCCGCCGCCGCGACGACGAACGCCTCGACGAGGTGCTGGCAGATGATGCCCCGCTTCGAGAAGCCCTCGGCGAGCAGGACCCCGATCTCGCGCTTGCGCGCCCTCGTCGAGACGAGGAGGACGAGCGCCATCACGACTGCGCTCGCCACGGCGACGAGCGCCACGAGCCACGAGACGAGCGATCCGGAGTTCTCGAGCGTTCCGGCGACTCGTTCGTACACCTCCCCGTTGGCCTCCACGTAGTAGTTGTCCCAGTCAAGCGAGGCGGCGTCCTTCGCCCGCTCGACGATGCCGTCGAGTTCGGCGGCGTCCTCTACGAAGAAATCGGCGGACTGGATGTGCCCGCTCGCCCACTCGCCCGCGTATAGGGCGCGCGCCTCGACCAGAGTATCGAGGCTGATGAATGCGTAGTCCTCGTAGTCGTACAGGGTTGAGGGGCGCGACATCGACGGTCTCTCGTCCTCGCCGTCGGCGAGGACCTCGAACAGGCCGGCAACCGTGCATTCGACGGGCTCTCCGTTATCGCCGTCCCTAAATGAAACGGTGTCCCCGACGGCGATTCCGTTGTTTTCCGCTGCTTCTTTGCCGATGATGATTTCGTTGCTGTCTCCGGTCAGATGATGCCCCTCGACAAGGCGGAACGCGCCCGAGAGGAACGTCGAGGCGTACTCCGAGTCCGTGCAGCCGGTCGTGTAGAAGTCGTTTGCAACAAGATCTCCAAGGGGCTTCGGAACCTCGAGCGCGTCGCCGCTCCCGTCAAGGACGGCGCCGATGCCCCAAGAGGAGGCGTTGTGCGCCTTGATCCCGTCCATTGCGGCGATTTCGTCTACCGTCTCCTGCGGGATGGTGTGCAGCGTCCAGTCGTTATAGCCGGCGAGCGTGAAGCTTGCCCCTGTGGCGCCCCGGAGATCGGCCTCCTGCTCCTCTTGGGCGGCCGAGACCGCCAGCCCCGAGATCGCGAGTGTGGCCACTGCGAGTATCAGGCCGAAGAGAAATGCCGTTCTCTTCCATTTCCTGGCGATGCTGAGCATCGCCCTAGTAATCGGGTTCACCGGAAAACCTCCTTCAGTCCGTTTGGGAAAGCACCTGAGCCGGAGAGAGGCGGGCGATCGGCAGGAACGACGCCGCGATCGCGGCGACAAGGATGATCGTCCCTCCCGCCGCCACCAGGGCGAAATGCTCAGGCGTGACGACGACCGCCTCGGCACTCTTCCCGAGAACCGCCCCGAGTGCCCCCGCGAAGCGACTGCTCGCAAGATAAGCGAGCGGGAACGCGGCGGCAGCTGCCAGCAGAGACTCCAGCGCGTACTGAAACGCGAGCGAGGACTTCTCGATGCCGGCCGCCATCATGATGCCCGCCTCGCGCTTCCTGCCGCGCACGGACATCGCGAGGACGAGCGTCACCATGACGGCGCCCACAACGGTCACGAGGGCGCACATCGCGGATACGAGTGTCCCCGTGTCGGAGAGCGCCGCCGAGACGTTGCGGTACACTTCGTCGTTCGCTGTGATCTTGAAATTGCCCCAGTCGATCGAGGGGATGCCCTGCACCCGTGCGATCACGGAATCGAGCTCGGCGGCGTCCGCGACGTAGTAGTACGCCTCGGATATGCCTTCGCCCTCCTCGCCCCAGCCTTCGATCAGGCCCTCTGCGGCGTCCATGCTGCAGAACACGTAGCTTGAGTAGGAGTAGTAGGACGAGTCGTCGTACATGTCCGCCCGGTCCTCCTTGTCCGCCGCCACGTCGAAGATGCCGACGATCTCCATGCCCACCGCCGGGGTGTCGTTCTCCGGGTAGTAGATCCCGGTCACGGTGTCGCCGAGCTTCAGGCCGTTGCGCTCGGCAACCTCCCGGCTGACGATGATGCTGCCGGACATGTCGTCGGTGATGTGGGTTCCCTCCACCAGCTCGAACCTGCCCGACAGGAACAGCTCGTGGTATTGGGAGTTGTAGGAGCCGTAGTTGTAGAAGCTGTAGTCGTCGTGGACCAACTCCTCGCCTTCGCCGTTGAAGATGTCCGGCAAAGTGATCAGAGTGGCGTCGTACCCCTCGATGCCGTCCACCGCGGCGATCTGCCGGATCATGTCCTCGGATATGAACTCCTGCGTGCTGTAGCCCCCGCTCCAGCCGCCTGTCGAGATGTCCCTCTCGACGGTGAAGCTTGCCCCCACCGTACCCCTCAGACCCTCGGCCTGCTCGCCTTGCGCGTCGCGCACGGCGAGCCCCGACATGACGAGGGCGGCGATGGCGAACAGGAGCAGAAGCATGAGAAGCGACTGCTTCCGTTTTCGGACGACGCGCCTGGCCGCCCGCGTTCCCAGGTTCATGGACTTCTCCTTCCTCTAGCCCATCAGCGCGAGTATCCGCTTGGGCTTCATTCGCAGGACGGGTGCCGCCGCCAGAGCGGTCGAGCCCAGGCATAGCGCGATTCCCGACACCCCGACCAGCGCGAAGTCACCCGGGGAGACCTCGACCGAGATGCTCTCTAGCCCGAGACCCTCGTCGCTCCGCTCTCCACCGCCCTCGCCGGACAGGTCGATCGTTTCATACCCTTCGGCGCTGACTTGGGAGAGCAGGCCGCTGCCGACGTGCTGCGCGATCGCGGAGCTGATGCCGAACGACAGAACCAGCGCGAGCGCCGCGACGGCCGCGACCTCGACGAGGTACTGGGCGAGCACCGAGCCCTTCGTGACGCCCATCGCCAGGTACGCGCCCGTCTCCCTGATGCGCCCCCTGAACCGTAGCGTCAGGAACAGGGCGAGCACGACGAAGCAGACGACCGTCACCGAGGCCATGGCGATTGACACGACGCCTTGCAGCCCCTGCAAGGACGCCTTCGCGTTTTGGTAGTCGTTGTCGTAGCGGGTCAGCGTGCAGCTCTCCCAGTCCATCCCCGCTATGGAGCGGACGTCGTCCATGATGCGGTCGAGCTCCTCTGGGTCGTCGACGTAGAAGTCGCCGTACTGGAACCCCGTCTCGCTCTTCGATCCGTACAAAAGCGCGGATGCGGTGGCTGTGTCGGCGAACACGATGTTGTCGTATAGGTCGTAGGACGGCGCGACCCCGATGGAGTCCTGCGCCTTCACGTTGGTGAAGATGCCCGAGACGGTCGCCTCGACGGGCGACCCCTCCCCGCCGACGGGGCTTAAGGTCATCTTCTCCCCGACGGTGAGGCCGTTGCGCGACGCGAAGTCCTCGTGGACGAGCACCCTGGCCGCGCCTTCTCCCTCGATGGGGTCCCCCTCGACCATCTCGAACACCCCGTCGGAGAAGTAGGACTCGGCTTGCGAGCTCGAGTTGGCGACGACCTTTCCGGCGGTTTCGTAGCCTTCCGGAACCTGCGCGGCGCCCTGCGTGTTGATCGAGAGCGGCGCCCCCTGGGCGTCGGAGTAGCTCGCGTACGTGTACGAACGCAAGTCGTGCGCACCCGTTAAGCCGTCGACCTCGAGAACCTCGTCCACGACGGACTGCGGGATGCCCCCGTCCACGGTCTTGGCGTTGACGGTGAAGTATCCCAGCAGCGCCTTCTTGAGGTTCGCGTCGGCGGTGTGGGTGGCGGACTGAATGGCGAGGCATGCGAGCATGAGCGTCGCCACGACCAGGACGAACGCGCAAAGCCCCAGGCTCTTGCCCTTCTTGCGGAGAAGGTAGAGCCGGGCCCGCGTGAGCGCGTTCATGGTCGGACCGTCCGCCCGGCGCTTCGAGACTCCTTCATTTCATCGCTCCTTTCCCTTCGCGCCCATCGCCTTCAGGGGCGCGTTCGGCCCAATGAATTCAATGGTGCCGTCCGAAGGTGGAGCTGAGGAGGAGTTGGGGAGTGGTTTTGGGGCAGGCGTCCACGCGATCGACGCGGGTCTACTTCGCCGCCTCCATGGCACGTCGGAAGTCGGCGGTGAAGGCGACGCCCTCGTCGGTGTTCTGGATACTGCAGGCGACGCCGTGTCGGTCGAGGGCGACTTTCGCGATGTAGAGTCCCAAGCCGGTCCCGCCGCTTTCCCGGCTCCTTGACCGGTCGACCCGGAAGAACGGCTCGAACAGGCGGGGTAGGTCGGCCTCGTCGATATGGGCACCCGAGTTCTCGACTTTGAGCACGCCGCTTGCGAGCCCGACCGAGACGAGCGCGCCGGGCTCTGAATGCGTGATGGCGTTTTCGACCACGTTGGCGATCGCCTTCTCGACAAGCGAGGCATCGCCCTTGATGGGGCAACCGGACCGCACGTCGCGCCACAGGCGCACGTCACGCGTCTGCGCGAGTGAATCCAGACGATCGCAGACCGCCACTGTCAGGGCGCCCACGTCGACGGTCTCCTCCATAGGCGAGAAGTCGCCTGACGCGCGCGCGGCAGAGATGATTTCCCTGACGGCGCTCTCCATCTCGTTGGTCGTCTCCAGGCAGTGCCTGAGGTAGGTGTCGCGGTCCTTGAACTCCCCGACGCTGTAGATCATTCCCTCGAGCTCTCCCTTCAGCACCGCGATAGGGGTCTTAAGCTCGTGCGAGACCGATGTGAAGAAGTCTATCCGTTCGCGTTCCTGCTCACGTTCGCGCTCGATGTCACGCCGGAGGCCCTCGTTTGCCTGCTTGAGCTCGCCCATGGTCCTCTCGAGCTTCTCCGACATCTCGTTGAGGCTTGCTGCCAGCACTCCTATCTCGTCTGCGCGGTTCTCTTCGCATTTCCACGTCATATCAAGCGAGGCCATCCTCTTGGCGACGCCGCTTATGCGCAGAAGAGGCTTCGAGTAGTACCGCGCACACGAGAACGCACCCAAGGCTGAGATCGCGAGGATGGCGACGGAGACGGCGGGCAAGAGCCCGAGCAGGATTCCGGAGGCCTGCGAGACCGCCACGAGCGAGACGTTGGCCTGCACGTGGTAGGCGCGCCCTCCCTCGGAGAACCGGGCGGACAGGCTCATCGTCTGCCCCGGCGAGGATACGCTCTCCGCGTCGGCGAAGTTGACGGAGTACGTCTCGGCGCCCTCCTCGTCGACGATCTGGACCGAGGCATTGTTCCTCACCGAGAACTCGAGGACGTCCTGCTCGGTGGACCGCCATCCGCGATCCTCGAGGAGCGCGACGAGCTCCGAGAAGTCCGACGACACCTGCCCCTCAATCTCGGTCTGGTAGTTTCGCGGAAGGAACACCGCCACCATGGCGTAGATCAGTGCGCAGCACGCGACGAGCAACGCGAGCATACCGAGGAACGTCTTGAGCTCGATGCTCTCAGAGATTTTCTTTCGCAACCCTGTACCCCACTCCCCGGACGGTCTCTATGCAGTCGACACCGAGCTTCCTGCGGATGTTCTTGACATGGGTGTTGACGATCCTCTCGTCGCCGAACCAGCCTTCGCCCCAGGCGCGCTCAAGCAGGTTTCGGCGTGTGAATACGCGCCCCGGGTTCTCGAGGAGAGCTTTCAGGATCTCGAACTCCTTGGCAGTGAGCTCGAGAGGGGAGCCGTCGACGGATACCGAGAAGCCTTTCGGGTCGAGGACGACGCCTCGCCATCGCAGGATGCCTTCGCCGGCACCATCGCCCGTTTTGGAAGATTCTGCCCGACGCAGTACAGCTTCGATGCGCTTTATCACGAGAGGCATCGAGAACGGCTTCGTGACGTAGTCGTCCGCAAGCGCGTCGAACCCCTTCATCTGGCTCGCATCGTCATCGAGCGCAGTGAGCATTATGATGGGGGCGTCGCTTTCCGACCGGATGATCTCGCACACGGCGAACCCGTCCGTCTTCGGAAGCATGACGTCGAGGAGCACGAGGTCAGGGCGGAACGAGCGGAACTTCGCGACGCCCTCCACGCCGTCGCCCGCCATCTCGACGGAATAGCCGGCTTCCTCGAGAAACGCCCTGATGATCCGCCGTATGGATTCCTCATCCTCGACGACCAGTATCTTCTTCGGCACGCGGTCCTCCGATCGGGTTGCGGGCCGACCCGGCCCTTGTTTCACATGCGCAATTCTACCAAAGCGCTTTCTACAGCTTTCATTCACCGTGCTCATCCGGAACTGTCGTGACGGGCTCCACGCCTTTGCATTCCGAAACACCCTGTTCTCCCTGCGACGCTTATGAGAGCGAACCTTTCAAGTCCGACACCCAGCTCAGCGCACAGCCTCACGAGCTCGTCCGCCCTCATTACGCGCTCGCCGTTGAGGACGCGCCAGAGCCGTTTGCGGTCGACGCCGATGCGGCGGGCGAGCTCCGCCACGCTGATGCCGCGTTCCCAGCGCGCCTGCTCCAACCGCATCACAATGCGGCCTTCGTAGTCGACCATTCCCTGCTTTCCGGGCGCCTACCTCACGAAGAGGCCGCCGCTGATCACCCCGTAGGCCACGATCGCGGCGAAGAACGCCAAGACGACGCAGCCGACGGCCAAAAACGCCCTCCACGCCTTCCGCGCCGCGCCCTTCACCCCCTCCACGTCCGAGTAGATCGAGGAGATCTGCTTCTCGGACTCGTTGAGGGCGCGCACGTCGCCCACGTCGACGCCCCTCACGAGCTCGTCGAGGCTCATCTCGTAGTAGTCGGACAGAAGGACGAGCCTCTGGAAGTCGGGGTAGGACTGCCCCAGCTCCCATTTCGACACCGTCTGCCTCGACACCCCGAGCTCGTAGCCGAGCTGCTCCTGGGAAAGCCCCTTCCTCCTCCTGAGGTCGGCGAGCCTGTCGTTGAAGTTCATGGCGGTTCCTTTCAGTCGATTGCCAAACCGCGCCGCATCGGCGCACGACCATGGAACCGCGAGGGCGGCCCGGGCGCCACCAACGACGGTTGGCAATCCGTCAACCCGAGGCGACATAAGGCAAGGATACGGCGGCATGTGCGCCCGGTTGCCTATCTCCCGGCGATTTCCCGCTGAACGCACTTCGGCAGCTTGGCGAAGACGAGTCAGTAGCTCGTGTCGCTGAGGCCGAGCGCCTGTTTGGCCATTTTTTGGGGGAGGGGGGTCGCGGGCTCCACGGCGCGCGCCTCCTTCGGTCGGCCGAAGCGTACATTGTACCAAGGTCGCCGCACGATACGGGGCGGGGCTTTCGCCGACGACACCGGAGAAATACCGTCACATTTCCCCTCTCCGCGTGTGTAATAAGCGAAGGGAAAGTTCCGAAAATCCCCTCGACGCGATCGCGACGACCCGAAAAGGAGGTGAGGAGATGCCGCATCGAACCGGCGCGCCCGACCGCAGCCCCGAGAGGCTCGTGCGCGACTACGCCGACCTCGTCCTGCGCGTGTGCTACACCTACCTGCGCACGACAGCCGACGCCGAAGACGTGTGCCAGGACACGCTTTTGAAGCTCATCTGCCGCGAAGAGCCGTTCAACGGCCCCGACCACGAGCGCGCATGGGTCATCCGCGTGGCATCGAACGCCTGCAAGAACCTGCTGCGGAGCCGCGGCGCCCACCCCGAGGTGGGGCTCTCGTCGGCGCCCGAGCCCGAAGCGGCGCCCGAGCCCGACGAGGCAGCCCTCGCCCGAAGGGACGAACGCGTCCTCGAAGCCGTGATGGCGCTGCCGCTGCCGCAGCGCGAGGCGGTCTACCTCCACTACTACGAGGGCTACCCCACGCGCGAGGTCGCGCGGATCGTCGGCGCCACCGACGACGCCGTGCGCCAGCGCCTGAGCCGCGCCCGCGCAAGGCTCAGAGACGACCTGAAGGGAGACTACGATGACTTCCCCGCTTGATCCCTACAAAGCGTCCCTCGACAAACTCGAATTCGACGACGAGGCGAAGGCCCGAATGGCTTCCAACCTAAGAGCAGCGGCGGCCACGCGTATCGTCGAGTTCCCGAAGAACGCCGCCGTCCGCCGTCCCAAACGCCGACTCGCCCTGGCCGCTGCCTGCCTCGCCGCCGCCCTCGCCATCGGCGGAGGCGGCGGGGTCGCCGTGGCGGCGGGCGTGCTGCCCAACCCGGCCGACGTGCTCTCCGACGTCTTCGGCGGCGCGCCGGCCCAGACCGAGCTCCTGAACGAGGTCGGCCGCCCGATCGGCGCGAGCGCCACTTCCAACGGCGTCACCGTGACGGCCGAGGCCGTGGCGGGCGACCGGTCGAACTTCACCGTCGTGTACGACGTCGAATTCGACGACCCCTCCGTGCTCGAGGGGATCGAGCCCGGGGAGGACGGCACGCTGCCGCTCGTGGCCGACGCCACCCGTCATGTGGACGGTGTCAGCGGCGGGGGCGGCGGGTCCTGGTTCTACGACGCCGACCCCGGCGACGGCACCATCCAGTACGCCGAGACCATGGGCTTCACCACCTGGAACGGCGCCGGCATCGTCGGGCGCACCATGCGCTTCTGGATGAGCGAGATCAGGGCATACGATGCCGAGGGTGGGTACACGACCCTGGTGACCGGCAACTGGAGCCTCAAGTTCGAGATGAACTACGTCGACACGACCGTCGACCTCCCGGCCGGTCAGGAGACCGCCTGGCAGGGCGCGGGCGTCACGGTCGACGCCGTGGCGGTCTCCTCCGTCGGCGTCACGGTCGACTACACGATCGACCGCCAGGTCGGCGACCTCGGCCCCTCGGGCAAGCTGAGCGACGAGGCGCGGGCCAAGCAGGAGGCGGTCACCGGCCTGCCCGTCGCCGTGACCTTCGCGGACGGCACCACGTTCGACGCGACCAACGCCAACACGCATTCGCAGGAGCAGGGCGACGGCACGAGCGCCGTCACCAAGACGGCGACCTACGACCGCATCGTGGCCGCGAGCGACATCGTGAGCGTGACCGTGGGCGACGTGGAGATCCCCGTGAGCGCCGCGTAGCCGCGACGCGAGCCATCGCCACCAACCATCGGCGCCCGCCGCCCGCTCCCATGGGCGGCAGGCGCTTCCGCTGTCGGCTTTCCCGAGGATCACAATGCGCCCTGCGTCAAGCCGAAAGTCCGACGCCGCCGTCCGAGAGAGCGCGACGGCGGCCTCACCACGGGCCGCGGGATGCGTCCCCGCCGGCCGGCCTCGCCTCGGCGTAACGGGCCGGCGCCTCATTGGCGATAAAGGCTCCCAGCCCGACCTCCAGCTCCGCGCACAGCCTCACGAACTCGTCGGCCCTCATGGCGCGCTCCCCGTTGAGGACGCGCCACAGGCGCTTGCGGTCGACGCCGACGCGGCGGGCGAGCTCCGCCACGCCGATGCCGCGCTCCCAACGCGCCTGCTCCATCCTGGCGGCTATGAGGCCGAGATGGGACCGCGTCGTTAAGGGCGCGCCGCCCGCCCCGCCCGATGCCGGGCGGGGACGCGAGGTCACGACACCTGATGGCGCCTGAACGACGCGGCGGCGACAGGGGTCGCGACGATCGCGAGAACGGCGTACACGACGAGGATCATCCCGATAAGATCGAACACGACAAGGCCGACCGGGTACGACTCGAGCGCCGAGAAGAGCATGGTGAAGTTGGAGAAGTTGAGCGGGAACAGCGCGATCCCTCTTGCATCTCAGAACGTGGCGGAAAGCCTGGGAGTCGGGCTTCGCCAGGCTCAGCGCATCCTGAGGGAGCTCGAGGCCAAGGGGCTCGTCGAGCGGAGCGGCCATGGTCGCGGCACCCTTTGGAGCTCCGTCGAAGGCAAATGACGCACTATGGCCGAATCGCGACATCGCGACATGTCGCGATGTCGCGATTCCCGCCAGATGCGCGGAATCCTCGCCGCCTGCAACTCGCTCACGCCGCTCCCGCAAGCGCCGCGCAGCCCCGCCGCGAGCCATCGCTGCCCGCTATCGCTGCCCTCTCCCATGGGCGCGGCACTTTCGGTGGCGATTTTCCTTGGAATTACGATGCGGCCACTGCGTCAAGCCGAAAGTCCGACGCCGCCGTCCGCGAGAGCGCGACGGCGGCCTCACCACGGGTCGCGGGATGCGTCCCCGCCGGCCGGCCTCGCCTCGGCGGGACGAGACGGCGCCCCCTTGGCGAGGAAGGCGCCCAACCCGACCTCCAGCTCCGCGCACAGCCTCACGAACTCGTCCGCCCTCATGGCGCGCTCCCCGTTGAGGACGCGCCACAGGCGCTTCGGATCCACCCCTATGCGGCGGGCGAGCTCCGCCACGCTGATGCCGCGCTTCCATCGCGCCTGCTCCATCCTGGCCGCTATGAGGTCGATGTGCTTCATTGGGCTATCGGGCGGCGCGCCGGAGCGCGGCTTCAGGGTCATCGCCCGCCGCGGCCGAGATGCTCGGCGAGCTTCCTGAACGACTCCTCCGACAGGCAGTGCTCCATGCGGCACGCCTCCGCTGAGGCGGTACGGGCGTCCACGCCGGACTCGGCGAGCAGGCGCTCGAAGAATCGGTGGCGCTCGAGCGTCGTCGACGCGGCGCGCTCGCCCTCCTCGGTGAGGCGGACGTCGTGGCCGCACATCCAGACGAGCCCGGCTGCGGCGAGGTTCGAGAGCGCCTTGGTGACGCTCGGCTTGGAGACGCCGAGGTGCGCCGCGATGTCCACGTTGCGGCACACCCCGCGCAGGCGGCGGATCACAAAGATGGCCTCGAGGTAGTCCTCGGAGGATTCGCCGAGAAAATGAGCGGTCATCGGACTTGTTCTCCGATCGTCCACGTCAAGCCAGATTGCTGGACGTCGACCATTCGCCTGAACACCCCGCCAGACGCGAGCAAATCACGTGGACTCCCCTCTTCCACTACCTTGCCTGCGTCCAGCACGATAACCTTGTCAGCGTTCAGCACGGTTCTCATGCGGTGGGCGATCACCAGAACGGTTTTTCCAGCAAGAAGCCCAGAAAGGGCTTCCTGGACCTTCGTCTCGCTCTCGACGTCGAGAGAGGCGGTTGCCTCATCAAGAAGGACGATCGGGGCATCTTTGAGCAACGCCCGGGCGATTGAGATTCGCTGCCTCTCTCCTCCTGATAAGCGCGATCCGTTTTCTCCGATCCTCGTGCGGTAACCGTCTTTCATCCGCAAAACGAACTCGTCGCAGTTCGCTTCCCGCGCTGCGGCGAGAACCTCTTCATCGGTCGCTCCAGGCTTTCCAAAACGTATGTTTTCCATGATGGTGTCATCGAACAGGACCACATCCTGGAAGACCTGAGCGTAATAAGTCAGCAGAGCTTCCGGATCGATCGTCGACACGTCCGTCCCGCCAAGGGAAACAACCCCCTCATCAGCATCCCAGAATCTCGCCGCGAGCCTGACGACAGTCGACTTCCCCCCTCCCGAAGGGCCGACGAGCGCGGTTACCTCCCCTTCTTTAGCAACGAAAGAAACCTCCGAGAGAACATCGCCGCCCCGTTCGTACGAAAAAGACACATTCTTGAAAGCGATGTCGAAGCTTTCGGGGCTGATTATCCTTTCGCCCTTTTGTCGGGGCTGATCTTCGATAGACTTCATCCTTCGGATCCCAACGCGGAGCGAGAGAAGCTCTGCTATCACCTCGAGCACCGTGCTGATCGGGTCGTAAATCCTTGTTGCGGCAAGGAGGAAGCAGAAGTAGATCATAAAGTCGACCTGGCCGTTCGCGAGAAGTACGGTGCCGACTACCACAGTCGAGGCCATCCCCAATCTAAGAAGCGCTTGGGCGGCGCTCACCGGGACAGCGGTTGCAAGCTCGTTTGAAACCTGGGTACGTTCCGCCTCATCGATTCTTTCGTCAAGTCGAGAAACGAACGAATCCGTCTTGTTCCCCGCGCGTATCTCCTGGGCCCGTTCGAGATACTCTTGTATATCGCCCGCCAGCCTCAACTGCTCGCCGACAAGCCTTTCGTTTGCACGGCGCTGGCGCCTCGCGCTGCCCAAAACGATCCCGAGGGCGACGGGCAGAACCCAGAGCGCCGACAGGGCAAGCCTCCAATCGAGTACGAAAAGGACTGCGGAGACGATGGCGGTGGAGACCGCAGTTCCGCACAGCAGAGGTACGATGTGCGAGAACATTCTCTCCTGATCCGAGCAGTCTTTCATAAGCGTGGTGGTAAGGTCAGATATCTCCTTTCCGCCGAAAAACGAGAGGGGCAGCTCCCTGAGCACCTCGGCGAGCTCGATTCGCTTTCTTGCGCTTTCCGCGTACACGGAGTTATACGTGAACTCGTACTCAAGCCACTGAGTAGCCAGCATAAGAGCGAGCACGACGGCGATGTTGACGGCGTAGAATCCGAGATTCGGCAGAGGGGCGTCAGGGTCAACGAGATGCGCGAGGAAATCTCCCGCCACCATGCAGATGATCCCGATAGGCGCCATCATAACGAGGTTAGCAACGGCGCAGAACAGCGCGCCTCTTTTGAACTCGAAAGCCCCCCTCTCCGTAAGGGCGAACTTCTCACGCAGCATATCCGCCCCTCTCTCCGATTTTCCACGAAAGGCCCCTTTGGCACTCGGACCACATGCCAGAATAGGTGCCGCCAAGCTCCAAGAGATCGCGATGAGTTCCGGACTCCGCAATCTTCCCGGCTTCGACGACGCAGATGAGATCGGCGTCCACCACCGTCGACAAGCGGTGCGCGATCATAAGGACCGTCTTTCCGCGGGTGAGCTTCGAGAGCGCCTCCTGGATGAGGGATTCGTTCTCCGGGTCGGCGAAGGCGGTCGCCTCGTCGAGGACGACGATGGGGGCGTCTTTGAGGATCGCGCGGGCGAGGGCGACCCTTTGGCACTCGCCACCCGACAGGGATACCCCCTTCGGCCCGATTTCGGTGTTCAGCCCGAAAGGGCATTTCGCGACGATGTCCTCGCAGCGAGCCGCCCTCAGCGCCCTCTCGACGTCTTCTCGCGTCGCATCGGGCTTCGAGAACCTGACGTTGTCGAGGAGACTCGCTGCGAAAAGCTTGGTGTTCTGGAAAACGAACGAGACGGTATCCATAAGGTCTTTTTGTGCCATCTGGCGCGTATCGACGCCGCCTATGGTAATAGTCCCGGCATCCTGATCCCAGAACCGGGGGACGAGGCTCGCTATGGTCGTCTTGCCACCACCCGAAGGGCCGACGAGCGCGACGGTTGCCCCCTCCGGTATCGACATGCTGAGGTCGTCCACCGCCTTCGAGCTCGAGCCGGGATAAGAAAACGACACGCGATCGAACTCAACCCCGAACCGCCCAGGTCGCCGAGCAGCGCTTTCGGCAGGGAAGCGCATTGTCGGCTCGGACAGGATAATCTCGAATCTGGAGACCGCGTCCTGCGCCATTGCCAGCGCTTCCGACGCGTAGAGGATCTTCGTCATCATCGAGGTCGTGAGAGCGCTGAACACCGCGTAGAAGAGGAAGTTCGAGAACAGAAGCGAGAAAGAGCCCGCATGCGCAGCGAGAAGTATCGCGACCGGAACCAATACGGCGAACGTGGCGTTGATTGCAACGATCTGGACGATCTGAGGCCCCTCGCAGAACTTCGAGTACCCGTGCGCCATGTCGCGGTATTCGATGACCGAGTCCCGGAAGGCTTTGAAGGAGTTGGCCGTCTGCTGGAATATCTTTATTGCGGGCATGCCCCTCACGTACTCGGTTGCCGCCGCGTTCATCTTGTTCAGGGCGGTTTGGTAGTTTCTCACGAAAGTCAAGTAGTTCGAGTTCTCGTCGCTTGATCCCCCTCCCATGATCTTCCACATGCAGATCGCGGAAACCAGCACAGGGACAAGGCATGCCAGCCCCATCCAAAAGTCAAAAACGAACATGACCGCAAAGAACGCGATTGGCGTGACCAAGGCTCCGACAAAATCCGGGAACTTATGAGCTAGAACGTTTTCGGTTTGGCCGGCGCACCCGTCGATGATCCTTCTCGTCTCCCCCGAAGGATGAGTCGAGAAGTAGCCGAGCGGAACCTTGGCAAGATGCCTCAAAGCAGCCTTTCTCATATTGTTCGCCGTCCGAAAAGCAGCGATATGCGTGCACATCAATGCGCCGAAATAGACCGCGACCCCAAGCGCGGCGAGAGCCGCCGCGGCGACCGCGAACCCAAGCACGTCTTCCGCCTCGCCCCAGAACGGCGCCACCTCGACAAAGCGAGACAGGACGAACCAGACGAGCACGAGCGGCGCAACTACGAGCGCGGCATGGACCGCAGAGAGCGCGCAGCCGACGACGGTTAGCGCTTTGTACGACCCCGCATAATCAAGTAGCTTGAGCAACGGCGGTTTTTCGCAACCGCCGTTGACCTCGCCGCGTTCGAGTTGTCTCTCCATCGCTCCTCCTTTTATTGGTCACTGTCCAAATAAAAATGATACATCAAGGAGTTTCTATTGACTAACAATTTGTTTTCCAACATGATGGTGGCGACCGCACGGGATCGGACGGAGCCAGCAGAGGAGGGCGTCATGACCGCGAAACCGTCTCCTCGAAGAGACTGCGATCTTCCCGAGCTCACCGCCGAAGCAATACGGGATGCGGCCGTGCGATTGACGAGAGAGAAAGGCCTCGACGGGTGGAGCATAAGGCAGCTCGCAAAAGAGCTGAAAGCATGGCCCAACAACATCAGTTACCGCGTCGGAAGAAGAGACGACGCCGCTCAGCTTGTCGTCGATTACGTCATGGGGGAGATCGACGTTCCCGAAGACACCGGCGATTGGAAGCCTTGGTTCGAAGAGCTATTCGTCAGAACTCGTAAGGTTCTGAGGCGCTACCCTGGCGTCGCGCGCAGGCTTGCCGCCGTAGGACCCGGCCTTGGGGCGGCAAACGAAACGATCCACAGGGGGATATCCCTGCTTGAGCGCGCGGGATTCGGAGATCGGAGCGCCGAGATCTACTCATCGCTCATGTGCAACGTCTGCGCGTTCATCGCCACCGAAGACGACAGGGATTCCATGGCAGAAGAGCGAAAAGCGAAAGGAGCCCAGTACTCTCGGGGGGCCCACAGCAAAGACCGCGAGGTGGCATCGCTGGGAAAGGTCGTGGCGCCGATCGCAAAGGACGAGGCTGCCCGGCAGCGCTATTTCGATGACCAGTTCCTGAATCTCGTGAGGGCGCTTATCGCGGGCTACAGCTCTATCGCCCTCGGACAGCAAGAAGGCGCCGATCGCTCATTGGGGACGCGGAGCTGAGATTGGCACGTGTAGTCTGCAACGCGAGCGGAGTGAGACACCATTATGACGGCCAGGCCCTCTCTCTCCTTGAGCTCGTTTATGGTGTCGAGTATCTCTTTTTGGGTGGTCGGATCCAGAGCCGACGTAGACTCGTCGCATATGAGGACCGACGGCGAGTGCGCCAAGGCGCGTGCGATGGCCACCCTCTGGGCCTGGCCTCCCGATAGGGCGCGAGGGTAGTACCCCTTGAGCGCCCTCGGTAGCCTCACCGTGTCGAGCAGCTCGTCAACGCGCGCATCGCATTCCGACGAACTCTGGCGCGGATGGGTTCTGCTTACCGCGCGCGCAAGCTGGGTCCCCACCTTCACTGCGGGGTTAAGGCTCGTTGCCGGATCTTGCGGAACGACCTGCATACCGAGCAATTGCTTTTTGTTTCTGCGAGAAAAAGCAGCCGGAACCTCCTCGAGCACTCCGCCCGAATCGAGCCGTATGGTTCCCCTGGATGCTGGCCGCTCTCCAATCAGCGCTTTCACTACGGTGCTCTTCCCCGAACCGGAGTCTCCGACAAGAGACATCCCCCGCCCTTTGCCGAGAGCGAACGACGCGCCGCTAAGGGCCTTCTTCCCATCGGGCGTCACGACGTCGAGATCTTCGACGAGAAGCACGGGATCGCTCGGCTCAGAAGCACTGCGGCCCCCGTCGACGGCAAGCCTTTGAGCCGAAACCAGACGCTGGGCGTACTCGGTCCTCGGGGCACTGAGCAGCTGCGAGGAAGTCGCCGATTCCACCACGACCCCTCGCCGCATCACCGACATAGACGGCGAAAGTCTGCTTGCGATCTCGAGATCGTGCGTGATGACCACAACCGTCGTCCCCGACTCTTCGCAAACGCGGCGAACGGTGGCAACGACCTCGTTGGCGGCGGCATCATCCAGTCCGGCGGTAGGTTCGTCGAGAACGAGAACCTTTGGGGTGGAGGCAAGGGCGCGAGCAATGGCGACGCGCCTCCTTTGTCCTCCCGAAAGGGAGGACGGCCGCCTCTCTAGAATCCTATCGACTTCCGACAGGCCAACTTGCGCAATCAGACGTTCGACTCCCGACCTCGAAAGGGAGGCCGTCTCCCCGACAAGGCGCCCCACCGTAAGATGAGGGGTAAGCGACAGCGCGGGATCCTGAGAAAGCCATGCAACCGTCTTTCGGCGATAAAGAGCCAAGTCCGATTTGGAAAGACTCAGGACATCTTCCCCGTCGACGAGGATAGACCCCGAAACATGCCTCAAACCCTCCCTGATGCATCCGAGCAGAGCGAGGGCCAAGGTCGTTTTTCCCGATCCCGACTCCCCGACCAACGCCATTCCGGTTCCTTCCCAGACATCAAGAGACAAGCCGTCGAGAACCCTTTTTCCGAGCTCATCCTCTATGATTAACTGAGACACGCGAACGATAGGGGTCGCGTCTGCCATCATGCCATACTCCTGTCTCCCAATCTGTCAAGCAGAAGGTTCCCAGAAATCGTGATGCTCGCAATGGCGATTGTCGGCGCAAGAGCCGCCCAGGGGTTCAGGGCGATACCCGATACCCCGGTCTGGATCATCGTTCCCCAGTCAGCTCCGGTCCCCAGAGGATCGAATCCGAGAAACGCCGCAGAGGCTACCAAGTAGATTGCGTTGATGAACCGAAGGCCGACGGTGGTCGCGATGGGCAGAACCATGTTTGGAAGGATCTCCCTCGCCGCCACTACAAGGGGAGGGTCCCCAGCCAGCCTCGCTATCGAGACATAAGGCGCACCTGCCAGCGGGCGCACGAGAGACCTCGTGTAACGCGCTATGTACGGAGCCGACACGGCGGTCGTTACCGCAACCATCGTCGCGATGCCCGACCCCAAACCGAAGACAAGCACCATGATGACGAGCATGGAGGGAACGACCAGGAGCATATCGAGCGCGTACGACAGCACCTTTGCAGCCTTGGATCCTCCGCTCACCGCAAAGCCGAGGACGACGCCGACGAAGGATGCAACGGCGGTTGAGAGCGCCGCAACCGCCAAAAGCTGCGCGCCGCCGTGGAGAAGCCTCATCAGCACATCCCTACCGAGCCCGTCGCTTCCAAGCAGATGCTCGGGTGACGGCGGCGCAAAAGCGGCGGCTACGGTGCTCGAACCGTCGCCGGGCACGAAGTACCCGACGATCGTCGCGATGATGGCAACCGCGAAGAAGGCACCGGAAACCCAGGTCGTCAGCCCACTCCGTCGCGTTCGTTTAGGCATCCTGCTCATACCGAGAGCCCTCCCTCGAGCCAAGAGCGTCTGCTATCCAGTATGCAGCCAACGAGACGGCTACCACCACGGCGGAGCTCGCCATCAGCAGATCGGGCTCCCGATTGAGCACCGCATTCACAAGCAGGGTTCCAAGCCCAGGGAAGCTGAAAAGGGACTCAATGATGACCGTCCCGCCAATGAGGTAGGGAACGACAGACGCAACCGATTGGGCAACAGGGGCGACAACCCCTGGGAGCAGATGCCGCAAAACGACCAAACGCTCCTCCAATCCAGAAAGACGCGCCGACTCGACGTGAGGCATCTTGCTCTCCTGCTCGACCACCGCCCTGACAGGCCGGATCAGGGTGCAGGCGCCGATAAGGGAAATCGCAGCGATGGGGAGAACCATGATGATGGGCTTCTCGAAGAGAGACCCCCCGCCAGTCGGCAGAAGCGAGACGGCGGGAAACCAGTGAAGCGCAGTTGCGAAGATCGTCACTATCAGCAAGCCGATCACGAATTCAGGAGTGCCCACCACTACCAAAGACATCGCGCTTACCGCTTTGTCTAAGGCTTTCCCACTATGAAGGCCAGCGCAAAGCCCGCCCGCCAAGCCAACAGCGATCACTACGATCAAGGAGATCGCGAAAAGCACCGCCGTCCGCGAAACGGGCCCCACCAATGCATCCGCAACTGGGAGACCCGAGGAAAGCACCGTTCCGAAATCGCCCTGAAGAGCGCTGACGATCCAGGCCCCGAACCGGTAGAGCACCGGTTTGTCGAGTCCGTATTCGGCCGCGAGCTCCGCCACTCGATCAGGAGTCGCCTGAAGCCCAAGGCGCTGCGTGGCGGCATTGCCGGGCAGCGCCTCTAGAGCGAGAAAGACGAGAAAACAGGTGAACAGAAGGGAGATCGCAAACAGCGCGACGCGCGAAAGGATGCGAACGACGCCTCTCTTGCGCGCTCTCCGTGCAGCATTGTCGGACATGCCTCACCGGCTCCCTCTGCCGTTACTCGGAAAAGGCAGCATGAGCGAACAGGGGCACCGACAGCGTGATCTCGATACCGTCCAGCGTATCGACCTGGCCGCTCAGGTCGGCGCAATACCCCCACACGATGTCGCCGCCTTCTGCCCATAGCCTTGCTTGCGCTTGGTTCAGGATGTCGGCCCGCTCTGCCTCGTCGACGGTCGAAGTCGCCTGGGATAGAAGGGCGTCGTATTCTTCGTCTTTCCACTGGCTGAAGTTGTAGGGGGAACTCCCGCCCGTGTACATGACGGCGGAGGCGATGTACGGCCTGTTGATAAGATACGTCGCGAACACCTGGGCACCGTAGATGGTGTTCATATCCGAGAACAACGTTGTCGGATCCTCTTCGATGATCGTCACGGAAACGCCCGCCTCCTCGAGCTTCTGGGCGAGCATCTCCGCAGAGTCGTTGACCCCCGTGGTCGTCTCGGCGGTCGTGATGGAGATTTCCGCGACCCCCTTTTCGCTGAGAATCCGCTTCGCCTCGTCAAAATCGTATCCGCGCTGCTCGAGGGAATCGTTGTAGCCCGGCATTCCCTGACCGAGAACGTCGTTTCCGACAACGCCCGCCGACCTGAAGATCGTATCGCACATCGTCTGTCGGTCGACGACCATCTTGAATGCGCGGCGGACGTCGGGATCGTCGAACGGAGCCATGCTGGCGTTAAGGCAGAAGCGGAACGAGCTGGAGTTCTCGATTCCCCCGTTGAACACGGCGAACCCCGTCTGCCCCTCCAGCGTCGCGGCGTTGGTCGTCGAGATCTGATGGGCGTAATCGACCTCGCCAGTCGTGAGCGCCGCATAGCGGGTTTCGGGGTCGGTGATGGGGATGATTTCCACGGTGTCGATCGCGGGAGCGCCTCCCCAGTACTCCTCGTTCTTCAGCAAAACGGCGCCCGTATCCGGAGAGAAGCTCGACAGCTTGAACGGGCCGCTCCCGATGTCCTGGGAAAAGTCGTCCCCGGCGCTACCCTTCGGAAAAACGAACGTCACCGCCGACACGACTTCGTCCCAAAAGGTCGCCTGCGGGGAGAGAAGCCGAAGAACGAACGTGCGCTCGTCTTCGACAGTGCTGCCCGCCCAATCGACGTTCGAGTAGAACGATGCGTACATTGGGGATGTGCCCGCATACTGCAAACTGTAAAGGGCGTCCTCGGCAGTGACGGGATCTCCGTTGTGGTAATAAACCCCCTCTCTTAGGGTGACCGTCCAGGCGGTTGCATCCTCATTAGGCACGATTCTCTCCGCAAGTTGATTTTCAACGATGCCGTTCCTGAGGAGGATGAGGGAGTCGTAGACATTCAGCGCGATGGCTAGAGGCAGCAATGTGCTAAAGGTCGCCGGATCCAGCGTATCCGTCGTGCTTCCCATCATCGCAACGCGAAGCGTTGTACTGTCCTGCGTCGTTGGCTCCTCTTGATCTGTCCCGTTTTCGGAAGAGCAGCCGCCAAGCAGCCCGCCCATTCCGACAGCGAGGGCCGTTCCCCCCACAAGCTTGATGCAATCTCGCCTCGAAATCGACGGCGAAGCGGCTTTCAACATGTCGCGCATGCTCTTCGTCCCTTCTCTTGGAGTAGTTATTTGAACACTGTCCAAATATGACTGGATCATGATAGCGCATAGAGTTTCATTTGTCTAACTTAAAATCGGACACCTTTCATACGAGAAAACGGGGACGAGCGGCTCGCTGAATCAAAATGTGGGCTCGTCGCTTAATTCGCATCGCCTACGCTATCGCTCAGCCAACGACCTTATGCCAACCCAATCGAAGGGTGTTTCCCCAAGAGTGAAGGAATCACGAGCGCCTTCAGCATTAGAGGAAGCGCCGCGCGGTCCATTCGACACGATCAGAACGGGTACGCCGCTTCCCAAAACGGCGAAAAGAACCCCGAGCCGCAGCGGAAGGGAGTACGGTGCGAGAAACGCGCGGCCGGCATCGCCCCTCCGCGAAACCCCCGGCCGCGTAGCACGGATCGGGCGCGCCCGCAACCGTGCGGGCTACCCTGGGGCATCGTTGCGCCGCGGCGCAGACCCGCCCAGAATGGGCGCGCACGGCGGAGACGAAGGAGGGATGACGATGGATGCAATAGGAGAGCTGAGAGTCGACGTGGAGCGGCTGCGGGCCGCGGACCCCGAGGGGCTCTACCTGTTCATGATGCGGGACTACCCCTACATGATGACGCCCGACCAGGTGGCGGAGTTCACGAACACGACCGGCCAAGAGGTGAGGCGCCTTCTCAGGCGCGGGGAGATGCGCGGGTGCCGCGTGGGCGTCAAGTGGCTCGTCCCCAAGATCTCGCTGCTCGACTACCTCTACGGGCGAAGGCGCGCGGAGTAGCGGGGCGCGACCGTGGCGAGGCTCTTCTGCGACAAGCCCTACAACCTCGACGAGGCGGCCGCCAGGCGAGGCGTCCCGCGCCGCAAGCGCGGCGACTCCCGCACGACCGCCTACGAGCTCACGATCCGCGTCCCCGAGGAGTTCCGCCGCTACTTCGGCGGGAAGAAGAAGCTGACGCGGACCGTGTTCGCCCTCAACAAGCGGGTCGACCTCAAGGGAAAGGTCAAGGACTTCGAGGACGAGAAGAGCGCCGAGCTGGACCTCGCGCTCGAGGCGGACGGGAAGGACCCCGCCACGCTCGCGCCGCGAGCCTTCGCGGAGATGCCCTTCGGCGAGTACTGCCGCCGCTACGTCGAGCGGCGCACCGGCGTGGTGGCGAAGGGGACGACCGTCAACGAGCGGCGCTACCTCGCCTACGCGAGGGCGACCCTGGGCGAGATCCCCCTCAAGGACCTCACCGCCGACGACGTCGAGCGGTGCCTGCTCGCGGTGCCGCGGCTCTCCGAGGAATGGGCCGCCGAGCACAGGAGGCGGCTCGAGGAGAACCGCGCGAGGAAGTGGCGCGAGGGGAACCACCGCAGGCAGAAGCCCTTCGGCCCCCTGCGGGTCGCCGGCCCCCAGATGCAGAACAAGGTTCTCAAGTTCGTGCGCGAGGTGCTCAACGACGCGCTCGACCGGGAGCACGTGACGAAGAACGTCGCGAAGAAGCGCTTCCTCTCAAAGGGCTTCAGGAAGGGCAAGCCGCTGATCGACCCCCTCATGGAGGACGAGGCCGGGCGGTTCCTGCGCGAGGCCTCGCTCCTCCCGACGGGCGCGCTGAAGGTCGCGGTGCTCGTCCTGTTCGCCACCGGCATGCGGCCCGAAGAGATGCTCGCGCTGCGCGTGGGCAGCTTCTCCCCCGCCGACGCGGAACGCGGCCGGGACGCCGAGCTCCGCATCGTCGCCGCGCTGCGCGACGGCGAGATCGAGGGCTTCACGAAGTCCGACAGCTCCATGAGGACGGTGCCCGTCGACTCCTACACGGCCTCCGTGATAGAGGAGTGGATCGAGGCGAAGAGGGCGGACCTGGCGGAGATGGGGCTCGTCATGAACAGCGCGACGCCGCTGCTGGGCACCGCGGGCAGGCCGTGGCCGTACGAGAGCTTCCGCAACGAGTGGGGCCGGTTCATCGAGCGGGCGGGGTTCAAGGGCATGCGGCCCTACGCGCTTCGCCACACGTTCGCGACCATCAACCTCGCGCGCGGCGAGAACGTCAAGACCATCTCGGTGCTGCTCGGGCACGCCGACGCGTCCTACACGCTCGACCTGTACGTCGGCTACATCCCGTCGACGACCAGGGGGCTCGCGGACCGCTACGTCGGGGGCCTCGCCCCCGAGCTCGCCGAGTCGCCGAAGGCCGCCTGACGGGGGCGCGTCCTGCGGATTGTTTGAAGGAGGGAGGATTCTCGATGAGACGACGCCGCGATGCGCTATACTATCGCTCGCTGAATCGCGGGCGTGATTCAATGGTAGAATTTCAGCTTCCCAAGCTGACCACGCGGGTTCGATTCCCGTCGCCCGCTCCATCGCCTCCACACGGGCACCGCATTCCGAGCGGTGCCCGTTTTTCGTCGAAAAGGGTATTCAAGCCCCCGGGGCTGTCCAGTATAATTTCCAGTAGATAGCGTATTGTGGGTATGCATCTTGCGATAAGACCAGGTCGGAGTTACGCGTGTTTCCGATGCCTTCAGTAAGCGGACGGCTTCCCAAGCTTGTATTCGCGGGTTCGAGTCCCGTCACCCGCTCCATGAACCTACTATCCAAGCTTCGTGCTTGGATTTTTTGTATAAGGACTGAGGTAACAATATGGAACCAACGACCACTTCCGTATCCGCCGAATCCGCCACGTCGTCCGCGCCCTCGCCCGCGGGCTCTTTCGAGGCGTTTGTCTTTGACTTGGACGGTACGCTGCTCGACACATTGCCTGACCTGGTGGTACTCACGAATGCGGTACTGCGCGACGCAGGCTTTCCTGAGCGTACGCCAGCAGAAATACTCAGCTTCGTGGGCAATGGCGTGAAGGCGCTCATGTATCAGGCGGTGCCGGCCGATGCCGATGAAGCCGCTGTTGAACAGGCTATGGAGCGCTGGAAGGCCCTCTACCCCGACTACGGCCACAAGCTGACCAAACCCTATGCTGGCATCCCTGCGCTGCTGGATGAACTCAAGCAGCGCGGCGTGAAGTTGGGCGTGCTGTCGAACAAGTTTGACGAAGGCGTGCAGGATGTCATCGCAACCTATCTGCCTGACACCTTCGACACCGTGCATGGCGAATGTGCCGACATCCCGCGCAAGCCCGACCCAACGGGGCTTTTGCGTACAGCTCGCGAACTGGTGGTGGAACCCGCGCACCTGATGTATGTGGGCGACTCGCCGAACGACGTTGCGGTGTCACGTAATGCGGGCACACTCGTTGCAGCGGTGACCTGGGGATATCATGATGCCGAAAGTCTGAAGGCTATCCAGCCTGACTTTCTCATCGACGATCCGCGCGAACTGCTGCACCTCGTGCGCTAACCGCTCATACTAAGGTAGCCCGTGCACAGCGCCCCTAACAACCAGTCGCGCAACCAGCATCAGTCCCTCGTCGCACCCCCGGTACTCGCAGCGCCTGCACCCACGCCCACGCGCGCCTCATCCCGCTACACCCTTATTAGCTGGGTGCTCGTCGTGGTGTGGGCCGGCTTCATTTTTTTCATGTCGTCAAATTCCGACACAGGTCTCAACGAGGGTCTCGGTCTCTTCTCGCGCATCTTTCAAGATTTGAAGGCGTTCCAAGCCCAGCTGTTCGGGCCCGACGCGGACGTCATATCATCTCTCGCGCACTTCTGCGAATACACGGTGTTCGGCGCGCTGCTGGCGAATGCGCTGCGTTGCCATCTGCCGCTCGGGCGCGCCTGCCTGCTGGCCATTGTGTGTGCCAGCTTCTACGGCGTCACTGACGAACTTCACCAGCTCTTCGTGCCTGGGCGTATGTGTGATCCTCTGGATTGGCTCGTTGATACCTTCGGCGCCAGCCTTGGCTCCGGTCTGGCCTTCCTCTGGTTCCGCCGCCGCGCTCGCATACGCTCCAGCGTCGACAGCGCAACCTGCGCCGCCGCCAACTCTCGCGCTCGCCGCTAACCCAAGCGCGCGTGTCCTTCGCGTCGCGTGCGCGCTTCGGCAGCCTCCGCCGGCATTAGCAATTCCTCAAGTGACACATCCAAAGCGTCAGCCAGGCGCACAATAACCGAAAGGCGTGGATCGGCCGTTCCGTTTTCAATGCGATTGAGGAAGGGGCGTCCGATATTGGCCATCAAGGCGAACTTCTCTTTCGTCAGCTTAGCTTCCTTCCGCAAACGTGTCACGTTGCGGCCGAGGGAGACCGCAATGAGGTCTCGCTCGCTCGTGAGCGGGGTGTGGGACAAGGGGTCGGTTTGTTCTTCGCAAAGCAGCATGATGAAAAGCCTAGCGGCTTTGACGTAAGGCGCTGTAACCACGTGATTACGTTTTGTCGAATATCTCGATACACGGTTCGTATGTGAGGTTTGTCCCCTTGGCATGCCAATTTTATGGGGTTCACGCATCGATGATAAAATGGACAAGAACCTGTGCGGTTTGCCCATACCATCTCGGACGATGGTTGAAAGCCAGATTCCCTGGCGAAAGCGCGGCGGCCCACGATAGAACTCGCACGAGCACAAGTCTCGTTTGTGCAGGTGAAGGCAGTGGAAACGGCGGCGCATCCCGTCACCCCGCTGGCCTCTGGCACCTCCCCGAAAGTGGGGCCGAGACTGTTGAGGAGAACCTATGGCGCCACGAAACTCTCGCACCAACCGACAGGAAGCGCGCTCGTCGCGCGTACCGCAATCGGCTCGGGCGGTCCGTTCCGCAAAGGCGGCTCAGTCGGGCCGCGGTGCTGGGCAGCCCATCGACACGCAGCCCACGCGCGAGCCGGACTCACGCGCGGACGCCGCCTCGTACCGTTCGGCCTACGTGTCCGGTAGCCAGGGTCGCGACGCGAATGCCGCATACTCCCGCCAGTCGGCCATCAGCCAGTACTCTCGTTCCAACCCCCAGTATTCTACGCGCGCAAGCAAACGTATGAGCAGGGGAAAGAAAATCGCGCTGGGTGTTGTGGCCGCGCTGGTGGTAGCCGTGGTCGGCGCGGGCACCGCGTTTGCGTTCTACATTAACTCTATTAACGCTGAACTCGGGGGCAACAAGTCGAGCGATGAAATGAAGGCAATCCAGGATGTGCTAACTCCATCGAAAAGTTTTGACCAGCCGTTTTACATGATGCTCATCGGCTCCGACAAGCGAGAGGGTGACGAAGCGGCGGGTGCGCGCTCCGACACGAACATCGTCGTGCGTGTTGACCCGAAAGCCAACCAGGCCACCATGCTTTCCATCCCGCGCGACACCATGATTGACATCGACGGCTACGGCCGCAATAAGTTCAACGCGGCTTACAATTACGGTGGCGCTCCCTCCAGTATTCGTGAGGCAAAACAGCTGCTCAACGTGGATATTTCCCACTATGCCGAGGTCAACTTCGAAAAGCTAGTGGAGTTGGTGGATGTCGTGGGCGGCGTGGACGTGATGGTGGACGAACGCATCGACGACCCGGACGCCGACAACACTACCGACAACCCCTACGGCAAGCGCATCATTATTGAAGAAGGCCAGCAGCATCTCGACGGCGAGGCCGCGCTCGTGTTCGCCCGCAGCCGCGCCTATGTTGATGGCGATTTCACGCGGACCGCCAATCAGCGCAAACTCATTATGGCTCTGGTGGAGAAGGTACTCTCGCTGCCGGTGACGGAGCTGCCTGGCGTCATCCAGAGCGCCGCAAAGTGCGTGAATACCGACCTGTCGGTGACCGACATCGTGAACTTGGCGCAGCAGTTCAAAGACGCGGGCGACCTGACCATCTACTCGGCTATGGTGCCTTCGGTTATTCCGGACTTCCTGATTGACGGTGTATCCTACGTGTTCAACGTGCCTGAAACCACTAAGGAGATGGTGAAGGTGGTCGAACAGGGCGGCGACCCGAACACGGTCGTGGTAACGCCCGAGGCTGAGGCGTCGGCGAAGGCGCAGTACAGCGGCTACGGTGGCGGCAGCAGCGGCAGCACCTATGGGTTGAACAGCGCAAACGACAACTCTGGCTACTATAATCCCAGCACCTACAGCGACGGCACCTCGGATGGCGGCTCCGGCTACGGCACCGGCGGCGGAACCGACGTGCCCTCCGGCGACGATACAGCAGGTGGCGGCTCGGGTTACGACCCCGGCTATGATCCTGGCTACGACCCCGGCTACGATCCTGGAATCTCCGATGGTGGCACTGGCGGTTTGGACGAAACCGGCGGCACCGCAGAACCCCTCGCCTAGTTCGCTCTCGCGTGAGCGGTGGTTGCATTTTCCCGCGGCGCAGCCCATACTTGATATCCACACGATGGGGCCCACCGTGCTCCGCGCAGACACATCAAAAGGGCGAAGGATGCGGGTATGGGTACGGCGAACGAAAGCGATCATCACCACAAGCGAACCCCGCGTCGCCCTGGAGCATTTTCCGCTCGCGCGCTGGCCATCTTGGTGAGTTCCATCCTGCTGGTAGCCGCCGTTGTGGCCATCGTGTTCGATCTTTACTCAATGTCTCTCAGTGACGAATTCAACAAGATGTCGGCTGAGGGCATGAACGACTTCACCACCGCTCAAAAGGTGGAAGTTGAAGCGTCCATCAGGGAAGTCTCTAGCTCCCTGTCCACCATTCGTACGCTGGCTGAAGCCTCCGATATCGACCCCGAGGGTGCTGCGTTTGCCAATTTCCTCGCCGCGTGGAACGAACGGCGCTCGTATCAGGTCACGTACGCCAGCATCGAGTCCCTCAAAGAAGGCCTCAAAACCTCCGCCATTCCGGAACGCGATGAGCACACGCTGGAACTGCTCGAAAACGGGGAAAGTATCGTCTCAGATGTGCGCAAGTCGCATCGCCTCAACGGCTATTATTACAGCATTGCCGAGCCTGTGGTGAAAGAGGGGCACGTGGTAGGCGTGCTGCGCAGCATTGTGGACGCGCGCGGCCTGGTAACTTCCACGCAGGTCAAGTCACAAATTTCATTTCTCGGGTCGCTGCTTATCAAAAATGATGGCACCATCGTGGCCGTGTCGCAGGACATGGAGCCGCTGAATGGGCGAAGCCTCTACGACCTTCTGCAAGACTACGGTTTCGACGAGGCCGAGGTGCAGCGCATCCGCGATAACGTTGAGAACGACTACGACGTGGCCACCATCCCTATTGGATGGCGTGACGGGCGCACCGTGTTTTTTACTTCCGTGCGGCTGAACGTGAACGGATGGAGCATCGCGAACTTCACCGAAGAAGCTTCCATGACGGAGCATTCCCAGGTTATTCTTCGCGATATGGTGGCGGCCGGTTCGGTGCTCATCGTCATCAGTGCTGCGGCGTGCATCGCGGTGGCACTGGTGCTGAGCCGCTTCCGCCAAAAAGCACGGCGCGAATCCGAGCGCTACGCCGTGCTTTCGGAATTCACCGATACGGTGCTCTTCGAATATTCCTACGCTGACGACGTGATGGAACTTTCGCCCAACGCGCGCAGCGTGTTCACGGTGGCCGCGCTGAAACGCACCGACTACCTAAAAAACGGAACGCCGCTGGTGGTAGTGCATGCCGAAGACGTGCAGAAAATTAAAGAGTTACTGGAGAATCCGGCGCCCGAGGGCGAGGTGCACACGCTCACGTTGCAAGCGCGCTCAGCCACGGGCGAGTACCGTTGGTACACCGTCAAGTGCCGCTACCTCTACGAGAGCGACGTGCCCTACGCCGCCGTCGGCAAGATGGTGGACGTCACGCAGCAGCGCGCCGTGGAGGAACAGCTCACGTGGCGCTCGCAAATTGATGGCCTGACGAAAGCGCTCAACAAGGTAACCACCGAAGAGCGCGTGAACGAGGTGCTGGACACGTGCGAGGCAGGGCGTTTGTTTGTGATTGATGTCGACCGGTTTAAGCAGGTGAACGACCGCTACGGGCATAGCATGGGAGATAGGGTGCTTGCGGGTGTCGCACGTGTTCTGTTTGAGGTGTTTCGCCAGGACGATCCCGTCGGCCGCGTGGGCGGCGACGAATTTATCGTCTTCGCGCCCGGACTCTCAAGCGAAGAGGCTGCCGAGGAAAAGAAGGAAGCGCTGCGCGTCCAGCTGGTTACGCTCGGGCGTGAGCTGGGGGTTTCCTCGCTGTCGGCAAGCGTGGGTACGGCGCGCTATCCGGAAGACGGCGCACGGTATGAGGAACTGTTCGACGTGGCCGACCGCGCGATGTATCGCGCGAAGCACGCGCGCTCGTAGGAGCGAGCGCAGGGCACCCGGACAAGAAGGCGCCAAGGGCCGCCGCCCCCCCGCACGCACAAAAAAACGACCCGCGCGCTGTGGTTTGTCAGCGTGCGGGTCGTTCGTGTTCTACCAGGAAGGCTTACGCCGTGGCGTACCCGTCTGGGTTGCCCGACTGCCAACGCCAGCTGTCGGCGCACATGCGGTCCAGGTCGTATTCCGCCGTCCAGCCCAGTTCATCGCGCGCTTTGTCGCACGCGGCGTAGTTCTCGGCGATGTCGCCCGCGCGGCGCGGCTTAATCTCATAGGGAAGCTCGCGCCCGCACGCGCGCTCAAACGCGTGCACCACATCAAGCACGCTTGAGCCCTTCCCCGTGCCCAGGTTGAAGATGCCTACACCGCGCCGCGTGCCGTCCACTGCCGGCTCGCCCGCAAGCGAGCCCAGGCCGCGCGGCTCGCCGGTGCCCACTTTGCCGCCCATCCAATCGAGCGCCGCCACGTGCCCGCGGGCCAGGTCAACCACGTGAATGTAGTCGCGTACGCCCGTGCCGTCGGGGGTGGGGTAGTCGTCACCGAACACGCCCACGCGCTCAAGCTTGCCCACGGCCACCTGCGCCACGTAAGGCAGCAGGTTGTTCGGAATGCCCTTCGGGTCCTCGCCAATGAGGCCGCTCTCGTGCGCGCCGATGGGGTTGAAGTAGCGCAGCAGCACGACATTCCACTCATTGTCGCCCACGTAGAGGTCCGTCAGCACCTGTTCAAGCATGCTTTTTGTTTGGCCGTAGGGGTTCGTGGCATCGTGCTTCGGGCAATCCTCGGTAATGGGAATGAACTCGGGTTCGCCATACACCGTGGCGCTCGACGAGAACACGAGGTTCTTCACGTCGTGAGCGCGCGCCACATCGCACAAAACCAGCGTGCCGGCCACATTGTTCCAGTAGTATTCCAGCGGCTTCTGCACGCTTTCGCCCACGGCCTTGAAGCCGGCGAAGTGGATGATGGCGTCGATGTCGTGTTCCGCGAAGATGCGCTCAAGCGCGTCGCGGTCCAGGATGCTGGCCTCGTAGAACGCCAGGCGCGGGTCGTCGGGCGCAAGGCCGGTGATCTGCCGCACGCGGTCGAGCGCCACGGCACTCGAGTTGCTGAGGTCGTCCACCACCACGACGCGATACCCCTGATTCAGCAGCTCAACGCAGGTATGGCTCCCAATAAACCCGGCGCCTCCTGTCACGAGCACGCATGTTTCGCCATGATCTTTCGCTAGGCTCTTGTTCGCCATGGTCCCTCGCTTTCGCCCTGTGGCGCACCCGCGCCGACATTTCTTGTTCCCACTATCGTACCAGCCCCCGCTCCCGCCCGCCGTATTGCGCGACAAAACACCACGAGCGCGTGTCAGCAAGTTGAAAAAGGTCTTCGATAATTATCCTTGATAAAGAATAAATAAGCGATTAAGATACCTACTAGAGCAGGAACAACAAGCATACTCTCCTCCTTCTCTTCACTCGTCCACCACAAGGCCGCCTCCCCCTAGCGGCCTTGTGGTGCCTCTCGCAAAAAGCACCCCCCCTTCCACCACTCATTTTTCGTCACTCATTTACTCCTTGTGCATCGACTTGGTGAGATTTGGGCGACGGGGAACGTGCATTGACTATAATAGGAAGGACTAGAGCGCAGCGCGGGCGAACGTTCGGCCTCGCTGCTTCCCGTGCGGAAAGGACACCCAGTGGCAGATATTCACTTCGGTACCGACGGATGGCGTGCCATCATTGGCGAGGACTTTACGGACGAAAACCTCGTGCGCGTGGTTGACGCGGCGGCGTGCATCTTCAAGGAAGATGCGGTGGCCGCAGGCCGGCCCGCCGAGGCACCAGGCACGCTTCTTATTGGTCACGATTGCCGCAAGGATGCGCACGCGTATGCCCAGCTGGCAGCCCAAGTTGCGGCCGCGCACGGCTTCAACGTGAAGCTCACGCAGGACTACTGCCCCACGCCGACGCTGTGCTGGTCGGTGGCGCAGGATGCGGAAGCCGTGGGCGGCATCATGCTCACGAGCAGCCACAACCCGGCCGAGTACCTGGGCGTGAAGCTGCGCATGGCCGACGGCGGCGCCGCTGGCAAAGAGTTCACCGACCGCGTGGAAGCCGTGCTGCCCGACGCGGCCACCGATGCGCGTGGCGCGTATGAGGAAGTCGACCTCATGACGTCCTACCTCGCGGCTCTGAAAAAGCTCGTGGACGCCGACGCCATCCGCAACGCGCACCTGCGCGTGGTGGTGGACCCGCTCTACGGCGCCGGCCGCAAGCACCTGGCGGGCCTGCTGCGCGACCTGGGCGTGGAAGTGTGCGAAATCAACAATGCCGAGGATCCCACGTTCGACGGCCTGCATCCCGAGCCCATTCCGCCTTGGGTTGACCGCTGCATCGCGAAGGTGCCCGAGCTGGGCTTCGACGCGGGCTTCATCAATGACGGCGACGCGGACCGCATCGGCGCGGTGGACGAGCACGGCAACTTCGTGAACCCGCACCGCATTATCACGCTTCTGGTGTCTCACCTGGCCGAAGATAAGGGTCTGCACGGTCGCGTGGTGTCCACCATCACGGCGTCGGCCATGCTCACGCGCCAGTGCAAACGCCTGGGGCTGGAGCTGACCAGCACGCCCGTGGGCTTCAAGTGGATCTACGCCGAAATGGAGAAGGGTGACGTCATGCTGGGAGGCGAGGAATCCGGCGGCATCGGCATTCCCAGCCACGTGATGGAGCGCGACGGCCTGCTGATGGCGCTGCTTCTGGCCGAGACCATGGCGCAGCGCGGCATGAGCCTAGGCCAGCTCGTCGATGACATGTTCGAGAAAGTGGGCAAGCTGGAATTCGAGCGCCGCGGCCTTACCATTACGGAAGACCAGATGGCGAACTTCCGCGCGAACATCGTGCCGACGTATGCGCCCGACGAGATTTGCGGCAAAAAGGTGGTCGACGTCGATCGCCGCGACGGCGTGAAGTTCTACCTGGAAGGCGACGCCTGGGTAATGATGCGCCCCTCTGGCACCGAACCCCTGGTTCGTATTTACGCCGAAGCCGAAACCGTTGACGAAGTCCGCGCATTGTTGGACGCCGCAGAAGCCGTTGTAACAAAGTAAAGTGCAAGGGGGGCGACCAAGCGGTCGCTCCCCAAAAAATGTGACGCGCCCGCGCACCATAAAAGTCTGACGCGCTTACGCGCTACCTATTACGCCAAAATGTTGCATGCTCTTGGCATTTATACAGCATTTTGATCAGCCAAGATGCCAAATTGGCATCTTAAAATTCACTCTCCCCGCGCAGCGGTCTTCGTTGCGTTTCCAAAAGTGTGACGCGCTTCGCGCTATTGATTACACCAAGAGATACCTACCCTCCCTACGACTATGACGAGGGCTTTTTCATGTACCATAAACCTAACTAAAAAGATAATTTTCGCAAAGACTCAGTTCACTATTGCTTGAGGCACGTGAGGATAGCGTTTGCGGCTCCTTCGTCCTCCAAACGAGCGATGCCGAAACTCTTCTTTCCGGCATCCTTGAGAGACGCGCCAACAAGGTAGGCTTCCACTCCGTCGAGGATAAGGAAGCGGTCATGGAAAGCGGTGCTGTGGCGCACTTCGAGCTGCGGATACTGCGCGTTAAAGGTGTCTACGTCGCCTTGGGTGAGGTGGGTGCGCGGATGGGTCCACACAATGACGGCCACCCCTGGAGCCTTTTTGGCGAGAATGTTAAGCGTGCCTACATCGACGTAGCCGTCTATCAGAACAATCTCGCGTTCTGCCTTCTGAACCAGTTCCACTAGCAGTTCAAAAGCGTCATAGATCTGGCCGTCGAAAAACACTTTCTGTTTGGGAGCTTCATGCGTCTCCATGTAGTCGAATACACGCTCGAAGCGTTCATCAGTGGTTTTCTGATACTGAAGTTGTCGTAACTCTACGGCGCGGATCTGCTCGAACAACGCGGCATTGCTCGCGATGAAATGCCGCATTTCGACGAAGGCATCCATTATTTGAACGCTCACACGGATGGCTGTTTCGCTCCTGAGCACCGCCGAAAGCATTGCTACACCTTGCTCGGTGAAGGCGTAGGGCATGTATCTACGTCCGCCTCTGCCGTTTTCCGCGTTTGAGGTCACAATTTGTGACCTCAAAGAATCGGACTCCTCTTTAGTTAGATGGAAGCGGAATCTTTCAGGAAATCGGTTGATGTTGCGCCTGACAGCCTGATTCAACGCCTTGGTCTCAACCCCATAAAGCATCGCCAGGTCACTGTCGAGCATGACCTGCGTGCCTCGAACCGTGTAGATGAGGTTGCGGATCACCGGCTCATTTGAAGGGGCGAGCAACATGCCTCCGCTTGCCCCTTCTGTTTTTATGACGCTGGCGGATAAGCCCTTCTCTTCTTCCGTCATCGTACCCGCCCCTTCTCCCGGTATCATGTGTAGCAGGATATCGGATGTCAAAAATCATCTATAACTATAAAGATAAACTTCTAACAAGTGATTCATGAATCGTCCTAAAACGTGACGCGCTTCGCGCTACCTATTACGCCAGAAAGCAGCTGCCCTTCCTACCACTATGACGAGGGTTCTTCCAAGTACCATAAATCTAACTAAAAAGGTAATCTTCGTAGGGGCGCCCTTTCGCGCGCAGCGCAAAAACGCAGGTCAAGTTAGCTTTCATTTATTAACGTCCACCAGGTACGTCAACCCTCGTAGGGATGCTCTCCAGAGCATCCGTTCGCGCGAAGCGCGAAAACAGGGAAGCCGATTGTATTCTCCGCCTTCGGCGGAGCGGATGCTCTGGCGAGCATCCCTACGAAGGTAACCTAACAGATAAGGTTAACGTTATCTACATATGCCCGCGTCATAAGGCGAGGGTAGGCGGGGTGTTTTGGCGTATTAGGTAGCGCGTAAGCGTGTCACTTATTGTGGAGAAAATGTGGAGGCGGGAAGGTGTTGGGTATGGGTCTTGCTGGGGTGTGAGGAATATGTTCTACCTGCGGGAATGGGGGTTGGGGGTATGGAATCTGCCAGCAATGGGGGAGATCGGGTACTCTTCACAAACTCCCTCCGCGTGCTACCATGCCGAGCATATCCCACACCTAGTGGGGTACGTGCATCGGGAAATGCACTCAGCTTTTGAGTAAAGGGACAATGGAAATGAACAATCGTCGAGCATTAAGGCTTGGCAAAGTAGCGTGTGCAGCAACTCTTACACTCACACTTGCCACAAGCCCACTTACTGCCTTCGCAGACACTGCAGAATCTGAAAATCTCCGGGGGGGGGGGGCTTTCTGAGCCTCTAGCCGTCCAAGGCGAAACTCCAGGAACTACCACAAGTACTGAATCTCTTGCGACTACGGTCGCCCTTCTTGAATCTCAAACAACTGGATCACTCCCGCTCATACAAGGAACTCCTAAAGCAACCCTCGGAACCTTCGTGTCCGAAGGCCTCATCTTCGAAGTGAACGAAGACGGCACAACAGTTTCTCTTGTTGGCATCAATGCCACCGATCTCAAAAACATCTCCGTCCCCACCCAGGTTTCAAGTGGTAATGACACCTACACGGTGACTACCCTCAAAAACCTTGGGGGGGGGGGGGCATTCACTGAGTATTCTGTAGAATCACTCTCTCTTCCTGAAACAATCAAAGATATCGACGACGAGGCCCTCAAAGGTTGCCCGTCGCTCAAGCATGTCCAGATAAGCCCCAAGTGTGAGGGCTTTATCTCGTTTGACGACATGATATTCACCAAAGACTACTCGCAACTCCTGCTCATTCCCGAGGGCAAGGAGGGCGCTGCTTCTCTCCCCGACCAGTCCACCCTTGTCTCTGCCACTGCATTTTCCCGGTGCAGTGTGCTTTCTCAAATCCTGGTCGGGGACAGCGCCACGTTTACCTCATATGACGGAGTGCTCTACTCCAAGGACCTAAAAACCCTGGTTGCTTGCCCCGCAGGCATCGGCGCTTCCATCGTGATTCCCGCTGAAACAGAATCCATCGACAAGGATGCTCTCTCAGGCTGCAAAGACCTCGCATCTATCACCGCGCTGGGTAACGTTCAAAAGATCGATCCCACGGCCTTCTCCGACGAAACCAAAGCAACAGCAGTAGTTGCTCTCCCAGCAGGTGAGGACTACGACTCCCGCAAGTCAACCTGGGAGAACGCCGGCTTCCAACACTTCACCGAACCCGCTCAACCTGGTGCAAACACAAACCAAGACACCGCCAACGAAGCCACTGGCCTCACCTACACCCTGCTCAACGACTACACCCTCTCCGTCTCCTGGCAAGGCAAAGACGACCCCGATGCCACTCTCGAAATCCCTGCATCAGCTGAGATCAACGGCGTGTCCTATCGCGTGAGCACCATCGCCGAAAACGCCTTCGCCAACCGCGGTTCTCTCACGAGTGTGAAACTCCCAACCACCATCACTGCCATCAACAACGGAGCTCTCGCAGGTTGCGCAAACCTCTCAACCATCGACTTCCCGAACACCCTACGCACCATCGGCGAGCGCGCCTTCGAAGCCACCTCCCTCAAGGACGTGTGGCTTCCTGCCAGCATCAACTCCATCGGCTCCCGCGCCTTCGCCTCTTGCTCCAACCTTGAGCGCGTAGTCGCTCTCGGCACTCCCGAAGTCACCACCGACGCCCTCGCTGGCTGCACAAACGTCTCGATCTACATTCCCTCCGGCTCCGAAGACACCTGGAACCCAGGTCTTCCCCCCGACAACAATCACCTCATGCCCTACGGTATCACGCTCTCCGAAGAACCCCTCGCCCTTGAAGCCGGCCAAGAAGCTGACCTTCTCGAAGGGGGCAACCTCCAAGCCCCCGACCCGATAAAAGCTTCCTACTCCTATGCTGCCGCACCTCTATCGGTGGATGCTGGTCGCGTGAGCGCCAAGAAGGCAGGAACTTCTGACGTCACCGCTGTGCTCATGTTGGATGATGTAGAACTCTCTCGTGCAAGCAGGACAGTAGAAGTCTCTCCGAGCCCCGATGCTGAAACCAACATCGTCCAGCTAAACTCCGAGGTATCCCTTCCTTCAACGTATCTCGCAGACCTCCGCACCGCTTCCGCACCCATCAGCGTTGACGCTCCTTTTGCTGTTACCTTTGGCCAAGATGCACCCTACGACGTGGCGGAGGATAAATCTCCCACTTCTATGGAGGCATCAGCTAAGTTCATCAACAACATGGATGTTTCCGTACGGCTTTCCAAAGTTACTTGCACATCACAAAACTTTAGCAACGTTTTAGCGGCTAACCCTGGTGCTCAAGGTCTCATGAATCAGAAGCTTTTCAGTCTTTATCCTGAGGGTACAACAGACGACAACAAAATGGTTAATTTTGGCTTTGACCCATCTGTAAATGACGTGACTCCCAGAAACCCAGGCGCTTTCACCATTTCGCCTAAAGCCTCATCCTCTTATATCTTCCGTCTGAATCTAGCCAACGCTAAAGTCAATCCAGCTGTTGCT
This sequence comes from Gordonibacter faecis, assembly GCF_030077735.1. Lineage (NCBI taxonomy): Bacteria > Bacillati > Actinomycetota > Coriobacteriia > Eggerthellales > Eggerthellaceae > Gordonibacter > Gordonibacter faecis. The sequence goes on from NZ_JASJEU010000008.1 coordinate 66,393, forward strand.
GATGCTGGCATCACGACGCAGAATCTCGCTACTGTGATGTGTACCTTCGAAGCAGCTCCGCTTCTCGGTTTTGGCAATGGTGATGTCTCGTCGTCCTTCTACTTGAAGGATAAAAATACCAGTGAAGTGTATACAGCAGCCGAAGTCAAAAATCATGCTAACGCAATTGCCAGTGGCAATACAGTTATAGAAGCAGCATATCGGTCTTTCATGACAGACGAGAACACTTATGAATGCAAGGCTATCTGGGGTAATACTTCCTACGAAATACGTATCATCGGCATCAACCACGATAAACTCGTTGAGCGGACAGCTGATGGTCGCACAGTAGCTGGCCTTACATTCCAGTTCAAAGATTTACTTAAAACAATGTATCCAGTTAATAGTAAAAAGGACGCTAATGACTGGGGTGTTAACTCCGGCGGTTGGGGCGAAAGTGAGTTGCGCGCTAGGATGAATCCTGGCACAGATACTGTCGTCTACGGTACCGATGACAATGAAATTTGGGATTCTGTTCCAAATGATCTTAAGAATAATATTGAGACCGTTATAAAAAAATCTAGCCCACATGGTTCTAAAACCGCAATCGCTACCACTTCTAATGACAACCTTTTTATTGCAAGCTATTACGAACTTGGGGGGTCGGTAAAGAGCGGGTGGGAGACCTATATATGGATGACCGAGGAGGGCGCACAGTATGATTATTGGAAAGGAAAAGTAATCCCATACGGGTATAACGAGGCTTTGAAAAAGAAGTGCGAAGTGTCTTCGACGTTATACGATACTTGGTGGGAAAGGACTATCCCTCCAAGCAGTTCTACAAGTTTCATGCTTGTGAATCGAAACGGTGAAACCGACAACAATAATCATGCAAAAATGTCGTACGGCGTGTGCCCCTGCTTCTGCCTCTAATCTTGCATTCAGAATCTACCGGGGTTGTGTCCCCGGTAGATCACCACCTTCTTTGCAACAACAGCAGCTATCCCTGTGGCTTTCAAGCTTCGGGGTTCAAAGAAAGGAACGTGCCAGCCATGCCGAGCACGAGATATATATTGAAGTCAAGTACGCGGCACGTAGGTGCCGGCATCCTTGCGCTTCTGTTTGTCCTTGTAACAGCGTTAACGCTTGTCTTACCTGCTGTAAAGGCCTATGCAGCAGGCAGTGGAAGCACCTCACTTGGCATCATGATCATTGACTCGTCCAAGGGTCAAAGCGCCTCCCCAGGCACCACCAATCTTGGCATCCGTGTAACCAACTCTAGCGTTAAGTTCGAAACAGAATACATCCTCACGCTCAACTTTAACGATACCTCGGGTAACACCTCAACGGTGACCGCAATCTACAACCAGCTTCTTTCGGCTATTACTGATCTTCCTTCGCGTACAGGCTATACCTTCCTTGGCTACTATGACTCACCAGAGGGCGGCAAACAAATCTACGACAAAGACGGCACGAGCACTCTTGTTTGGAAGACAGCAAAAGACACTACGCTTTTTGCTCATTGGCAAGCTACAACTACGCTGGTCTCGTTTGATCAAAACACAGGAACAGGTGGACAGACTGTTCAGGTGACTGCTACGTATGATTCTGATATGCCTGCTATTACGGCTAAACCCACAAAGGGAAACCATATCTTCTTGGGCTACTTCGACGATGCCAGTGGTGGCACCAAGTACTACAACGCTGATCTTACGAGCGCCACCAAATGGAACAAAGTAGATGCTACTGCTACCCTCTATGCCCAGTGGCAGATAAACTCCTACACCTTCACCTGGAACGCTAATGGAGGTAACTGGAGTGGATCTTCTGATGACAAGACCACCACGGTCAACCATGATGCGTTGGTGACTCCACCGAAGGAACCCTCTCGTCCTGGATATAAGTTTGATGGGTGGTACAAGGAGGGACTCACTGTCCCTTGGGACTTCAAAACTGACAAGCCAACGCAGAACACCACCCTTTACGCCAAGTGGTCGGAGCATATTGTGTGTGATATTCCTGTCTCAACGGTGTTTCAAATAGATGCTAAAGGAGACGTAACTGACATTACCGGTAAGAGTCATGCGTTTGTTTCAGATACTGATGCTCCTATAGTGGTGACCTCCGCTACAAGTGCGCTGCTTGCAGGTGCTGATACGTTGTTCCCCGATGAAGCAGCAATGAAAGGTGTTGCCATTTTGATTACGCCTAAGGGAGGCCAGCAAAAGTCCATCCCGCTCCCAACAGCAACCCCTGCAACTCTCGGCTGGCGCATCGAAGCGAACACGACCTTGCCCGTCACCTTCGGCTTACACCTTCCTGCAACTGCCCGCTTAAACTACCTGGCAAACGATGGCACGGCTGAGATAGCCAGCATTTCCTATACCGTTTCTCTCGCTTCCTAATGAGGTGCTCGCCGCCTCAGCCTCCGAGAGGCGGTGCACACATATCTGCGGCAGGGACCACCCGTCCTGCCACATAACCCGCAGGCGCGCCTTCCCATCACGGGCGCGCCTGTTGGTGGTTCCTCATCTGGTTCAACCACCTCGCCAACCGCACAAAACATACCCCCGCCCCACCTTCGCTTTCCCCTTCTCAGCAACGAAACGTCAACTGAATTCTATTGCGCCTGTGTTTTCCCTCGCTGGCGGGGGAGGGTGCCCCTATAATGAGCGAATAGACAAACGTCCTGAAGGAGGCAGTTATGGGCAAGAAAATAGGAGCATTCCTCGTCGGCGGGCTGATTGGCGCCGCCGCTGCGCTTTTGTACGCCCCGCGATCCGGGCAGGAGACGCGCGCCCTCGTTACCGAAAAGGTGAACGCGGCATGGGGTGAGGCGCAGGAACTGGGCGCGCAGGCGTCCGCTGGCGCTCAGCAGATGTACCAGGATGTCACCAGCAAGGGCCAGGATATCGCCCACGACGTGGCATCGAAGGGTCAGGATTTCGCGCATGACGTGGCCTCCAAGGGCCAGCAGGTCATGCAGGATGCCCAGGCCAAGGGCCAGGAGCTGTACGGCGCGGCCAGCGCTCGCGTGCAGGAGGCGGCCGACACCATTAAGCCGGCGTTCTCTGACAAAAACGACGAGTTGCGTCAGAAGATTGAAGCCGCACGTCAGCGCATCGCTGCTCAGGTAGCCAAGAACGCCGAGCAGGCGCACGAGGCCGTCAGCGAGAAGATTCCCGTGGCTGCCGATGCGGCTCAGGACGCGGCCGACACCGCGAAGGACACGGCCGAAAAGGTTGCGGACAAGATTGAGGGCGCTCCGGAAGCTTCCTCTTCTGAGACTCCGCAGTACGCGCCGGCTGGTCAGCCGGGCGGTTCGGACATCGCGGAAGGCAAGCAGCAGTACTAGTAATAGGTACAGCGACAGGCGGCGGCGCAGAACGTCGGGCGGGTTTCTCCTGCTCGGCGGGCGTCGCCGCTTTCGCATGGACGGCGTGCCGCCGCGTTGTTCGCCTGCGCTGTGAGAGGGCGCATGCGGGCTGCGGGCAGGAGGGCGCGCATGGGGGATAGATACATGGCCAACCAACTCATCAGCACCGACGAGCTTATTGGCGTGCGCGTTGTCGGCGGCAAAAACGGCACGCGCCGCATCGGCAAGGTGCGCCGCATCGTCTTCCATCCCAAAGAGCGCCGCGTGGTGGGCTTCGTGGTGAAGCGCCCCGACTTGCTGTGGATGTTCCGCCGCAAGGATATGTTTGTGGCGATTGACGGCTACGATTTCGAAGACGGCCGCGTGGTGGTGCACGACGACCCGTCGGCCACCGACCGCGGCGCGTGCAAGGCGCTCGGCGTTGACTGGGACGAGTGCGTGCTGTGGGTGGGCCTGCCCGTGATGACGGCGGACGGCGACGCGCTGGGTATGGTGGGCAACGTTACGTTTAACCGCCTGACCGGGGCAATTGATACGGTGATCACCGACTCGGGTGCCACGGCGAATGCGCTGTTGGGCCGTCGCGAGATTTCCGCAAGTATGGTGAAGGGCTTCCGCCGCGGCATGGGTGCGGCGCTGGCGCAGACAGGAGCCGAGGGCCAAGAGGGCGACGAAGTGGTGCTGGGCGCCATTTTGGTGTCCGACGAGGCGCGCTCACTTGCGGTTGAAGGCGGCTTGGCCGAGAAGGCCGGCGAGACTACGGCCGTGGTGTTGGATAAGGCGCAATCGGCTGTTGACAAGGCGAAACCCGTGGTGAGCGAGGCTGCCAAAAAGACGGGCGAAGTGGTGAACAAGGGCGCGTACGCCACCGGCAAGCAGATTGCCGCCACCAAAGGTATGTTCTCCGGGTTCAAGGAGGAGTACCAGAAGGCGCGCGGGCCGAAGGCGAAGGACGACGGGGACGCGCAGGCGCTTGAGAAGGCGGAGCCCGCTGGTGCGAAGCCGGCGGCCAGCAAGCCCGCAGCGGCATCTGCAGCAAAGCCCGCGGCCAAGAAGCCGGCCGCCAAGCCCGCCACCAAGAAGCCCGCTCCCAAGAAGAACATGTTCGCTGCGTTCAAAGAGGAATACGACAAGGCTCGTCACGATGACTGATAAATTCAACACGGGTAAAATCAAACAAAAAGTCGAAGAGCGCAAAGAAGAGTTGCACGAAAAAGCCGAGCAAGAGGTAGTCGTCCGCGGGCGCAAACTGGAAAAGGGCGATATCTTCAAGTTTGTGGGGCTTATTGCGTTCTTTGCCATCATGATTATAATTTGTTTGCTCATCTGGCCTTATATTGCCGACATTTTTGAGCCGGGCGGGCTGGATCGCGTCATCGCCGACGTGCGCAACGCAGGCCCCGTGGGCTTCCTTATTCTGCTGGGGCTGCAATTCTTGCAAATTGTGGTGGCGTTCATTCCCGGCGAGGTGGTGCAAATTGCGGCGGGCCTCTTGTACGGCCCGTGGCTGGGCGCGCTCATTATTTTGTTGGGATGTATCCTGTCCAGCGCGTTCATTTTTGCGCTGGTGCACAAGCTGGGCGCGCCGTTCGTGCAAAGCATCGTGCCCACGAAACACCTGGAGAAATTCCGTCGCTTCGAAAAATCTGGCAAACTGAACATCATCGTGTTCATTCTGTTCCTCATTCCGGGGTTGCCGAAAGACGTGTTCACGTACCTGGTGCCGCTCACCGACATGCGCATGCGCACCTTCCTGTTGCTGTCGAACCTGGGGCGCATTCCGGGCATCATCGTGTCCACGTACGCGGCTGATGGCCTGATGGAAGGGCGTTTTGTAGAAAGCGCCATCATTTTTGGCGTGGCGGCGATTATCGCCATTTTGGGCATTGTGTTCCAGAAGCGCATTATGAGTTTTCTGGAGAAACGTACGGATCATCGCAAGGACGACTAGGCTCAAACGTTTGGGCTTCGGAGCGTCCGGATTTCGGACTTTTGGATCTTTAGGAAACGGAAACCTTAAGTAAAGTTTTCAGAGGGCAACGGCATGGTGACGTTTTGTCCACGTTGCCGCACGCCCCGATACTATGGCGCTAGATCAAAGCGCGCTTTTTGCGCGTCCGTCATATGAGGAGAGAGGTTGAGCCATGAACGCACCCGATAAGAATTTTGGCGCGACCGACGAGGTTGCCTCCGCCGAGGCCGAACTGCGTGCTGCGCAGGAAGCGCTTGAGGCCGCGAAGGCACGTCTGGCGCAACTAAAGGAAGAGCACCCGCCTATCGAGCCTGGTGGAGAGGATGCGAACGAGGACGCTGAGGATGCAGCTGAGGACGCTGCTGAGGTACATGCGGTCGAGGACGAAAGTGCCGAAGAGGCTGCGGAAGATGCCACAGCGGTGACTGCCGTGATTGAAGTCGAGCCCGTGAGCTGCAAGGTTGAGGAAGTTGAGGTGGTTGATGGGGAAGAGGCACCCGCGCCTGCCGCCGATGAAGAAGGTGCCGTTGAGGCGTCGGATGAATCCGAGCCAGACAAGCCTGAGGCGGTGCCCGATTGGATTCCCTATTCTACGGCTTCCGCGCCGGCGGCGGTGCCTATGCCTGCGTCTTCGCCGGAACCCGCGCCCGCCGCGGCCGCGCCCGCATCCAGCGACGTGCCGCCGGTTCCGCCCACCTATGAGGCCCAACCCGTCGGAGCGTCTGCGCCCACGCCGGGCTCGGTACCGCCTCCACCAGCGGGAGCGTCCTACCAGCAGCAGCCTCCGTCGCAGCAGCCCGCCGGCTATGCAGCTCCCGGCTACGGTCAGCCGCCGCACGCCGGCCCCGGTGCCGTGCCGCCGCAGCAGCCGTATTACAACTACCAGCAGCCGTATTACCAGCAACCGTATGCCCAGCCGGTCCTCACGACGAAGGATCACGTGGCCGCCGGTCTGCTGGCTATCTTCCTGGGCTCGCTTGGCATCCACAAGTTCTACCTAGGTTATAACACCGCCGGATTCATTATGCTGGCTGTCACTATTGTGGGCAGCATCTTCACCTTGGGTCTCGCCGCCGGCGTCATGGGCATCATCGGCATCATCGAGGGCATCCTGTACCTCACGAAGTCCCAAACCGAATTCGAACAAGTATATGTAGTAAACCAAAGAGAATGGTTCTAAGAGTTTCGGCGGCTTAACAGCCGCCGAAACCCCCCGACGCTGCGGCCGCTTGTGGTACCCAATCTTCGCGCGATCACGAAGACTCGCGTACCCAAGTACGCTTCGCCTTCGCGATCCCACGAATCTCGGGCACCACAAGCGGCCTCGCTGACTGACTAGCGCCAACCTGGGCGCTGCTCAATGAGGTAGTTGTTAAAGCCGCTTGTCTTTTCGTTCGCCAGTTTTTCGGTGTAGAGGGGCGGGCGGGTTTGTTTTTTGGCTAGAATGACGGTATCGAATGGCGAGAGCGCCTTGCGAAGCACGTCCTAATAAGGAGGAAATCATGCCCCACATCACTCGTGACCAGGTTCGAGTTCCGGCCGATGTCATGCCGGAGTCCCGTGACGAGTACATTGAGAACTACCTGAAGGCCACGCGCGGAACGGGCCGTCTGATGCTGTTCGCGTGCGACCAGAAGATTGAGCACCTCAACAAGGACTTCTACGGCGAGGGCATCGACATCGCCGACGCCGAGCCGCAGCACCTCTTCGAAATTGGGCGCCAGGGCGTGTGCGGCGTGCTTGCTGGACAGCGCGGCCTCATTGCGCAGTACGCGGCCGACTATCCCGAGATCAACTACCTCGTGAAGATGAACTCCAAGACGAACCTTGTGGGCGTGAAACAGGACGACCCGTATTCGCCGCAGCTCTACGATTTGGACGCTGTGCTGGCCATGCGCGAGGCGGGCGTGAACATCGTGGGCCTGGGCTACACCATTTACCTGGGCAGCGAGTATGAGTCCACCATGATGGCCGAGGCTGGCGAGCTGATCGCTCAGGCTCACGCGAACGGCCTACTGGTGGTGCTGTGGATCTACCCGCGCGGCAAGGCTGTGGCGGCGGAGAAGGATCCCGACCTTATTGCTGGTGCTGCGGGCGTGGCGCTCTGCCTGGGTGCCGACTTCGTGAAGGTGAACCCGCCGAAGCCCGAGGGCGACGACACGCGCACTCCGGCCGAGGCTCTGAAGGTTGCCTCCATGGCTGCGGGCCGCACGGGTCTGGTGTGCGCCGGCGGCTCCACGGTGGATGCCGAGACGTTCCTCACGCAGCTCTACGATCAGATCCACGTGGGCGGTGCCTGCGGTAACGCTACCGGCCGCAACATCCATCAGCGCTCGCTGGACGAGGCCGTGCGCTTGACCAAGGCCATCAGCGCCATCACCTTGGCCGACTACTCTGTGGCTGACGCCCTGGCCATCTTCAACGGCGAAAAGGATTTCACGCTGTAAGCAGCTAGTTTTCGCGATCTCCCAAGCCCGCTGCAACCTCCGTTGCCGCGGGCTTTCTTTTTTCATGCACGTTGAGATGTTTCACGTGAAACATCTGCATTCATTTTTTTGCTTTCGTGCACTTTTCGCGCAGTAACTTTTTCATTGATTGTAATGATACTGTGATCTTATTGAGATTTATTCTCAATAAGAGCGGCGAAAGAGTTATTTGCGCGTATGCTGAATCCATCAAATAGCAAACCGCCCGGAATTATTTCTCCTGGGCGGTACAAGGGAAGGGATTCGCCCATGACCGACCACATTGATACCACGAAGCTCACCAGCGAAAACGGTGCACCTGTTGCTGACAACAACCACACGCTGACCGCCGGCGAGCGCGGCCCGATGATGCTCCAGGACAACTGGATGATCGAGAAACTCGCGCACTTCGACCGCGAAGTCATCCCCGAGCGACGCATGCACGCGAAGGGCTCTGGCGCGTACGGCACCTTCACGGTGACCGGCGACATTTCCCAGTACACGAAGGCCGTCGTGTTCCAGCCCGGTGCCGAAACCGACGTGTTCGTCCGCTTCTCCACCGTGGCCGGCGAGCGCGGCGCGGCCGACGCCGAGCGCGACATCCGCGGCTTCGCCATGAAGTTCTACACGCCCGAAGGCAACTGGGACCTCGTGGGCAACAACACACCGGTGTTCTTCCTGCGCGATCCGAAGAAGTTCATCGACCTCAACCACGTGGTCAAGCGCGATCCGAAGACGAACATGCACTCCGCCCAGAGCAACTGGGACTTCTGGAGCAGCCTGCCTGAGGCGCTGCATCAGGTGACCATCGTCATGTCCGACCGCGGCATTCCGGCCAGCTACCGCCACATGCACGGCTTCGGCAGCCATACGTATAGCCTGATCAGCGCCAACAACGAGCGCGTGTGGGTGAAGTTCCACCTGAAAACCCAGCAGGGCATCAAGAACCTCACGGACGAGGAAGCCGCTCAGATCATCGCTGGCGACCGTGAGAGCCACCAGCGCGATCTGTTCGAGGCTATCGAGCGCGGCGAGTTTCCGAAGTGGACGTTCTCCATCCAGGTGATGGACGAGGCCACGGCCAAGAACTACAAGGAGAACCCGTTCGACATCACCAAAACGTGGAGCCACAAGGAGTTCCCGCTCATCGAGGTGGGTGTGCTGGAGCTGAACCGCAACCCCGAGAACTACTTTGCTGAGGTGGAGCAGGCCGCGTTCTCGCCGACGCACCTGGTACCGGGCATTGGCCTGTCGCCCGACAAGCTGCTGCAAGGCCGCCTGTTCGCGTACGGCGACGCGCAGCGCTACCGCCTGGGCGTAAACCACAACCACATCCCGGTGAACCGTCCGCGCTGCCCCTACGCCGAGTTCCATCGCGACGGCCAGATGCGCACCGACGGCAACTTCGGCGGCACCATCGGCTACGAGCCCAACAGCTACGGGCAGTGGCAGCAGCAGGCCGACGCGGCCGAGCCGCCGCTGGACCTGTTCGGCCCCATGGACGCGTGGGACCCCGCGGATGACCCCACCGACGACACGTTCTACCAGCCGGGCGCACTATATTGCCTGATGGAAGAGCCGCAGCGCGCCGCCCTCATCGGCAATACCATGCGGAATATGGAAGGCGTCACGGAGAACATCCGCCTGCGCCACGCGGCCCACTGCTACAAGGCCGACCCCGAGTACGGCACACGCCTGGCCGAGGCACTGGGTGTGGACGTGACCCGTGTTAAGGAACTCGCCGCAATGACCCACGAAGAGCGCATGGCCGCGACTGGCCAGGCGGTACCCACCCGCAAGAAGGGTGGCGAAGTTCGCGCATAGGTTGATTGATGGGCCACGTGATTATTCTCTGACCCAAAAAATCAACAAATGTTTCACGTGAAACATTTGAAACCAAAAACACGCATCACCAAAAAGGAGCGCATCAAAAAACGGTGCGCTCCTTTTCCGTTACTCAAAAATGAGTGATTTTTTAACTGGAATAATTTTTTCATTGATCGGAAATTTGATTACGTGGCAGGTATTCAAAAAATGATTGAAGTTGAAGTAATGAATAATTTTTTCAGCGATGAAAATTTATTGGTTACATTATCATCACTCAAAAAATCGTTGCAGCTCTTTTGCTTCATGTTATGAGTGGTGTCGCCCGTAGTGTCACTCCCGTTGCGCGCTTCTTGGTTCTGCGGTTGTTTCTTTAATTTGGGTCGTGGTATGGTGAAGTGGAAATTTCACTTCTGCAAGGAGGGGTTTATGAGGAAGCGGTGGTTGGTTGTTGGGGGGTTGGTGGTTGCTTTGGCGGCGGGGGTTGGGCTGCTTGCGGGATGTGGCTCGGCTCAGCAGCAGGGTGGCGAACCTGATCCCGCGCCGACGCCGGGACCTGCGCCTTCGACGGCGGCGTACGACGGGCTCGCCGTGGCACAGCCAGCGATTCCCGAGAAGCCGGCCGAAGACGACTACGACACCTGGATGAACACGCTTGACGCCAACCCCGTGGACTTCAACTTCACGCAGTCCCTTTCCGCGTTCGCCTATCGCAGTGCGGCTGCGGTGCTTGACCCAACAACGGATGCCGTCGGCGCCAACGCCAACGTCAACGCCGACGCGTCTGTGAACAGCGCTTACTCCCCGCTCAGCCTCTACTACGCGCTCGCGCTTGCGGGCGAAGGCGCAGCAGGCACCACGGCCGAACAAATTGCGGCCGCGCTTGGTACACCCGCGAACCTTAGCACGGCCGAGCAGTGCGGCAACCTGTTCCGCGTGCTCGCCACCGATCCGCAGTCGGAGGTAACTCTGGCTAACTCCCTCTGGCTCGGAAAAGACACCCCCTTTGAACAGGCCTTTATTGACACAGCCATCAATCAATTCTACGCCACACCCTTCTCGGCGGAATTCGGCACTGCGGCCACGGATGCCGCCATCGCCTCCTGGATCAGCGACAACACGGGTGGCCTCATCAACCCGCAGGTGCAAACCGACGCAAGCCAGATTCTCTCCATCATCAACGCCATCTACTTCAAAGGCAGCTGGTCAGACCCGTTCGACACCTCGGCCACCACGCAAGAGGTGTTCCATGCGGAACAGGGCGACGTGCAGGTCGACTTCATGACGCAGCGTCTCGAAAGCCCGCAGGATTTCCGCCGCACCGACACCTACCTGCGCGCCAGCCGCAGCTTCGGCGGCGGCGCTTCCATGACATTCGTTCTGCCTGCCGAGGGCACTTCGGCGGCCGACCTCATGGCCGACCCCGCCGCGCTCGAAGAAGCGTTTACCGCCCCGTCCGATGACTTGGGTCGCATCACCTACATCATGCCGAAAGCCACCTTCGACAGCTCGTTCGATCTCATCCCCGCGCTGAAGCGCCTCGGCGTGGAGGACGCGTTCGGCGACGCCGCCAATTTCTCCAACCTTACGTCCACGCCAGCCTTCATTTCCGAAGTGAAGCAAGAAAGCCACGTGACCTGGGACGAAGAGGGCGCAGAAGCCGGCGCTTACACCAACATGGGCATTGCGAAAATGGCCCTCCCGCCCGAAAACGTCGAAGAGGTAGAACTACGCCTCGATCGCCCGTTCCTCTTCCAAATAACGTCGTCGCAAGGCATTCCCCTCTTCATAGGCATCTGCGGCGACCCAACCAAGACAGCGTAACAAAAAAGCCCCGGCTCTTAGGAACCGGGGCTTTTGTTTGCGGATGGTGCCCGAGGCGAGAGTCGAACTCGCACGTCTAGGACAACGGTTTTTGAGACCGCCGCGTCTGCCATTCCGCCACTCGGGCGCATCGACAAAGTATACCGGATGCCTCCCGACCCGTCGAGGGGCAACTTGCACGCCTCGCCGTATTCGCGCATTCACGGCGACGATCACTCAACATCCATCAAACGCCCTGGCGCGCGCCCGCGGAAAGCAGCATAATGGGACGAACCGCAATCGACGGCACGCGGTGGGCTCCACGCAAAAAAAGCCCGCCACCTGCCGTCATCCACGCACGTGAACGAGAGCCGGGAGGCAGCCATGGAACATGACGAACTAACTGCTAAAATCGACGCCTACCTCGATAAAAACTGGGACGCCATGGTGGAAGACATCGCCACCCTCGTGCGCATCCCCAGCTTCCAGGAGGACGACAAGAAGGCCGACGGCGCCCCCTTCGGCCCCGGCCCCAAAAAGGCGCTCACGGCAGCGCTTGATCTGGCGGAAAACATGGGCTTCACCAGCCACGACGCTGAAGGTTACATCGGCTTCGCCGACTTCCCCGGCACCAGTGACACGCAAATTGGCATCATCGGGCACATGGACGTGGTGCCGGCCGGCCCGGGCTGGACGTTCGAGCCCTATGACGTCACGCGCAAGGACGGCTACCTGCTCGGCCGCGGCGTGCTGGACGACAAAGGCCCCAGCGTCATGGCCCTGCACGCCATGAAATTCTGGAAGGATCTGCAGGACGCGGGCGAGGCCCCGCAGTTCCGCTACACGCTGCGCTTCCTGTTCGGCGCGAACGAGGAATCCGGCATGGCTGACGTGGCCTACTACCACCTGCACTACGATGACCCGGCGTTTCTGTTCACGCCCGACGCGGAATTCCCCGTGTGCTACGGCGAAAAGGGCGGCTACGACGGCGAATTGGTGAGCAAGCCCATCGAGCCGTGCGCTCGCGTGGTGGTGGAATTCGAAGGCGGCATGGCCACGAACGCGGTGCCGGGCCTGGCCCACGCCATCGTGAACGCCGACGCGCACGAGCTGCCGAACACCGACCGCATTGTGGTGACCGAGGCCGGCCCCGGCCGCGCGCGCCTGGACGCCACGGGCAAAAGCGCACACGCCTCCATGCCCGAGACCGGCGTGAACGCCATCGGCCTCATTGTGGATTACCTGCTGGAACACGGCCTCTGCGGCGCGGATGAGCGCGCGTTCTTCGAGCTGGATCAAAAGCTGCTCAACCACACGGACGGCAGCGGCCTGGGCATCAAGTCCTCCGACAAGTACTTCGGCCCGCTCACCGTGGTGGGCGGCACTATCAAGCTGGAAAACGACCGCTTCGTGCAGTCGCTCGACAGCCGTTTTCCCACGTCCATCACGGCTGACGAAATTACCGAACGCGTGCGCCAGCTGGCCGATGAAATTGGCGCAACCTTTGAAAACACCCTGCTCATGGAGCCGTTCTTGGTGAAGCCGGACTCGCCGGTTATCCAGGCGCTGCTGAATGCGTACAACGAGGCCACGGGTGAAGACGCCAAGCCGTTCACCATGGGCGGCGGCACGTACGCGCGTGAGTTCAAGAGCGGCGCCAGCTTCGGCCCGGAAAAGCCGTGGGTGAAGGACCCCGAGTGGGTGGGCAGCATGCACGGCCCCGACGAGGGTGTGAGCGAAGAGCTGCTGCGCCAGTCGTTCAAGATTTACGCGCTTACCATTGACAAGCTGATGCAGCTTGACCTGCAGTAACGGCGAGCGTTACGCGCCCCGGCGACCATGTGGTGTGCCGGGGCGCTTTCTGTTTTGCGTGCTTTCATATGTGAAAGGAGGCGTCCGATGGTGGACACCGTGCCCGATAATTTTGTGCCCGCGCTTGGCATAACCGACGCCGAGGGGCTGGAAAAGGTATCCGACGGCCGCATCATTCTGGAGGGGCTGCCGAACACACGCGATGTCGGTGGTTTGCCCGCGGCCGACGGGCGCTTCGTCAAGCACGCGCGGCTCATTCGCTCGGGCGCGCTGGCGGGTGCCACAGAGCGTGACCTGGAGATACTCACCGACAACTTCGACGTGCGCACGGTGGTTGACCTGCGCACTGCCGAGGAACGCGCCGAAAAGCCCGACCCTGAGGACGCGCTCATGAACGTACGCTTCGTGGATGCGCCGGTGCTGAGCACGTCGGCGTTCGGTGTCACGCACGAGGGTGGCCTGCGCGGCATGATGAAGACGCTGCGCACACTGCAGGACGACCCGGCCCAGATCATGATGGACTTATACCAAAAAATGATGCTGGACGAGGACAGCCGCCGCGGGTTCGCAACCTTCTTCAACGCGGTGCTGAACACGCCCGAGGGCGCGGTACTGTGGCACTGCACGGTGGGGAAGGATCGCGCGGGCCTTGCCGCCATGCTGCTGTTGCACGTGCTGGGCGTGTCGCGCGACGACATCATGCGCGACTATCTGGTGACGAACCGCTATGTGGCGTCGCGCACCGAGGACATCACCGACGCGCTGGCGAAGTACCACCTGGCGGGCAAGCTGGAAAGCAGCATTCAGGTGCTGAACTCGGCTGACGTGCGGTTTTTGACGGCGGCGCTGGATGCGGCCGAGCAGCAGTATGGCAGCTTGGACGAGTATGTGGAACGCGGCGTGGGCGTGAGCGCCGACGAGCGCGCTGCTTTGCGCGAGCGGTATTTGACTGACAATCCGCAGGGGTAGTGCGGGGGCGGCAAGCGCGGGACGGGTGGCTGACGGGTGGTTGGCCACCGGGCAGCGCCCCGGCGCCCGGCCGCAGCACCCCCGCAGCTCCCCCTTCGCCAGCCTCTTCCGCAGTATCAACCCGTCAGCGGCAGCGAAACGCCGCTTTCCGGTTGCTCGCGCGGTTGACGGAAGGCCAACGGCGCCCGACGGTAAGTAACATCTTATCTTCACGCTTTTTGCTGGTTTCTGCCTCCCATGCTCTATAATGAGCCTGTGCAATTGCGGGTTCAGAAGCTAGGAGGCTCAAGTGTTAAAAGCGATGATCGTCGATGACGAGGCTCCGGCTCGCTCCGAACTCAAGTTCCTGCTTGATGAGCTGGGACAAACGGAAGTCGTCGCCGAGGCCGCCAGCGTGCGTGAGGCCATCGAGAAGTTGAAAGAGTACCCGTGTGACGTCATGTTCCTGGATGTGAACATGCCCGAAGCCACGGGGTTGCAACTTGCCGAGGCCCTGCAGCATTTGAAATTCCCCCCCGCCGTCGTATTTGTGACGGCGTACAGCGAGTTTGCGCTGGAGGCGTTCAAGGTGAGCGCCATCGATTATTTGGTAAAGCCGGTTGAAACCGAGCGCCTGTCGCAGGCCATCTCGCGCGTGCGCGAGCACGTGTCGCTGCACGTGCAGGCCCAAAAATCCGAGCGCATTCCGGTGGAAAAGGGCGGGAAGAAAATTCTCATCGGCATTGACAAAATCCGTTTCGTCATGGCGCGCGACGACTACGCGTATCTGCAAACCGACACCGACCGCTACTTCTCTACGGTAAGCTTGGCTCAGCTGGAGAAACGCCTGGACGGTCACGGGTTCTTCCGCGTGCATCGCGGCTATCTGGTGAATCTGTCGATGGTGGAAGAGATCGAGTCTGTCTCCGGAGGCACGCTGCTGCTCACGCTGAACGGCACCGACGAAAAAATTCCCGTCTCCCGCCGCCGCGTCAGTGCTTTAAAGAAGGCGCTGGGTTTGTAAAGTGTGTGTGCTTGATAAGGCGTAACGGAAATATTATCGAAAAGGTAAGTGTAATAACCATCCGCTCCGGCTACTCGGGGCGGATTTTTTATTGCTAATAAATAATTTTTTAATCAATTATTTTTTCACTAAATGTTTCACGTGAAACAGTGCTTGCTTTTTTGGTTATTCATGCATCGCTTCTTTTTTCTATTTTTTATTTCTCCCATTTTCAAATTTTTATTTTTTCGTTTTCTCAATTATTTGAAATAACTTTTTTGTTGCAATGTTTCACGTGAAACATTGTTTGAACCTTGCTGGACCTTTTTGGAATTTGGAAAATACGTTAACGGGGTAACTTTTTCTTTCGTTTGCCATATTTATTATTGTTTGGCGGTTGTCGTGCCAGATCATCGGTATAATGTCGAATATATTCAGCATGCGCTTGTTTTGCTGGTTAAACAACGCGCCTCGGGGGTGGGATAAACTCCGTAGCGCTGCGCCAACCAACGAGCGCAAGACGAAAGGTGCCGGGGCGCTGGGGCGCGCCTTGTGAGCATTGAAGTTCAACGCAGTAGGTGCTGGTCAGCAGCGACGTCATTCGTTGTTTGAGGAGCGGCCTGGCTTAAGGCGGAGAACGGAAACACGTATAATGGGCGGTTGGAAAAAGTGCGCGCTCTTCGAGGCGGGGAAGGAAGCGGGTGCATGGGTGCGCGGCGCGACACAATGGCGCAGCTGAGGCCTTAGCACGGTGGGCATGGCAGGTTCGGAACACTCACTTTCGTTAAACGATTTGCTGGGCCTTGGGTCCGGTACGCCCGAGCGCGCCTTGGAACAGGAAGAAGTCGCCGCGCCAGAGCCGCCCTCCGAGCCGTCGATTGACCTGCTGCTGAACCTGTTGGGCGGCGAAACTTCGAAGGCTCCGGCTGAACCGCTTCCGAGGAAAGACGCGCAGCAGGAGGCCGTTGTTGAGCAGGTGCCGACGCAACCCGTCACTGACCAAGTGGTTGCTGAGGTTGCATCCGCCGGCCATGTTGAACGGGTCATGACAGGTGTGGTGACAGAATACGTTCCGCCGCTGCCGCGCGTGCCGTTTGCGGGCGGGTCCGCCCCTGCTCAGGAAGCCGTTGCTGCTTCTGCGCGTGCAGCTGAGGAACTGCCGGTAGCCACGTATACTCCTTCGCCTATGGCGTCTTCAGCGCCTGCATCGCAGGGTGCACCCGTGCCCGAGGCGTCGACCGCGCTTCAAGTGGAGGCCGTGGCCCAGCAGAACGAAGCCGAGTTGGATTTTTTGGCGGAGTTGTTGGCAATCGCGTCGCTCCCCATCGTGAAAACGGCTCCAACTCCACCGCCCGTAGAGCCGGCTGCTGCTGCCTCACCTGCGGCACCCGAAGAGACTGTCGCTCCTGCTTCATCGCAAGCTCCCGGTGCTGAACCGGCAGTTCCAGCAACACCTATAACGCCTACTCAATCGTCAGTTTCTGCTGAGTCGGTAACTCCCGCTCCATCGGCGGCTGAGTTCCTGCCTGCGATGCCAGCTGTCCCTCTGCACGCCGCCGCCCCAGCGGCTGCCGATCAGGGGAGTGCTATCCCTGCAACTTCCGCCCCTGCTCAGCCCGCTTCGCAGCCCTCGAACGAAGCGGCTGAGAAACCACAGTTGGCTGAGCAGGAAGAACCCCCGACGGGATTGTTCTCGAAGAAGGGCAAGCACGCCGGCAGTCGCAAAGATCGTCGCGCGGCCAAGGGCAAGCACGCTACCGAAAAAGACGCAGCCCCCGTAGAAGATCCCCGTCCGCAGCAGCAAAGTTCACCGGCAGAACAGGTGCCTTCGCAGGCGATGCCACAGCTTGAAAAGGCTATTGAACAGGTACAACGTCCGGCAGCGGAAACGACCGCTCCCGTTGCTGCGCCGGCAGAAGCGGCCGTGGCAACTCCTGCGCCTACTCCTGTTTCAGCCGGACCAGCGCCCCAAATGGCCGCTTCCGCAGCGTCGGTAGCGCCTGCTGAAAGCAGGGATGCCTCGTCGTGGAAATCCGCTGCGTACACTGTGCCATTCGCGCCCATCGTGTCGGAGTCGGTTCTGCGGCAGAACGCCGCGTCGGCGGTTGCGGCTGCGGCCTCGGCATCGGCGACGTCCGGCCCGGTGGTGCAAAGGCCCGTCGCGGCGGAGCGCTCGGCCCAGCCTGCTTCTTCCGTCCAAGCAGATGGGGTGGCGGATGCGGCTGTGACCGGCTCCGATGCGGTGACTTCCGCGTGGCTGGCGCTCGATCGCTCGGAACTCGATGACCTCACGCGTCTTGAGATGCTGCGCGCTGTTCGCAGCAAGTTGGAAGCCGAGATTCTAGAACTTGACCGTATGGCGGCCGCTGCGCAGAAAGCCCCCGCTTCCCAGCAGGCGCGCGGCCACCAAGTGCCCGTTCAGCAGGCATCGCCTCAACAGCCTCGTCAGGCTGTTGCGCACCAGGCGGCAGCCCAGTCGGCTGCGCCTCACCAGACACCTGTTCAGCAAACGGTGACTCGCCAGCAACCCCGCCAAGCGATGCCCCGGCAAAGCGCTGTTCAGCAGGCAGTTGTTCAACGCGCGGCCGCTCAACCTATGGCGGCACAAGGCGCTTCCAAACCTGTCGCGCAGGTTCAGCAGCAACGTCAACAGCAGCCGCATCCCCAGACCGGGACTCAGCGCTCCCAGTCCCAAGCGGCACCAAAGCAGCAGGTCAAACCCCAGGCGCAACCTGTCCAAAAGCCTCAGCCCCAGGCCAAGCCGCAGCAGACCCAACCCCAACCCCAACCCCAACCCCAACCCAAGGCCAAGTCCCAGGTTCACCCCGCGCAGCCCCCTGCGCAAAACACCGAATGGGCGCCCGTTCCCACCAGCGCGCTGTTCCCGCCGGCCGCCAAAGGGAAGCCTCCGGCCACGCGCTCGTCACTCTCGCCCACGCCACCCAACGAAAAGGAAGAGCCCCTGCTCGGCGAGCGCCCCATTCCCGACAGCCCCCTGTTCAATACCGCACCTGCGTCGCTTGCCGACGGATTGCGTGAGGGAGCGGGCAGCCACGTTCGCCACCTGCGCATGAAAATTGCGCTCGGCGTGACGGGCGTGCTGGTGGTGGTGGCCCTGTTCCTTGGTGCCGTGTTCCAGCTCTCACAGTCGGGGACCCCGGCCGTGCCGCAGGACAGCGACACCCCCGCCGCCGACGCGCAGCAGCAGGATAACGACGCGCAAAAGCCTAACGACGACGCGAAGAAAACACCCGCCGACGACTCGCAAAACACCACGTCAGAGCAAGATTTATCCGGCACCGTGGTCTACCGCTACCGCCAGACCGCGGGCCCCGACGCGCCCTCCACCGTGGAGCGCACCACATTCGGCGAAGACGGCCTCTGCCGCACGTCAAGCCTGGAAATAACGTTCAACGACGAAGCCGAGGCCGCCGACTTCCTCGACACGCTCAAGCGCGATTACGGCACCGCGTTTCTCGATGGCAAGGTTGACGGCACGCGCGTGACGGCGCTCATTGATGTTGGTTCGAACAAACTCGACCGTGACCAGTATGAACGCGCCCTGCGAGCCAGCGTCTCGGACCTTTCCGTCGTCAAAAAGTCTTAAACCCGCGCCGCCCGATGCCGCGCCGCCCGCCGTGTTTTCGCCGCTCGTATTCACAACTGCATCACAAGCGCAGGCCCAGCGCGCGCGAACGCGTTGCGTTTGCTAGAATGAGCGGAACTCCGCTGAAAGAAGGTTTCATGATCTCCGGTGACATGGAAAAACTGTATCCTTCCGCGAAAACGCTCGTGAAGGAATGTGTTGCCAGCCGCGTCCACGCGAAGGACGCGACGCTGTACGATTTCTCCGAAGGCGCTCAGGCGTGCGCCCAGGAATTCATGGGCTGGACCGATCTTGCCAGCAACCCGCCGTGCGCGCTGCGCGAGATTCAGGAATTTGCCGATTCCATCATTGCGCAGGGGCTGAAGACTGTCGTGCTCATTGGCCAGGGCGGCTCCACGCAGGCCCCCATGACCATCACCAAGTACAACAAGCCGGACTCCGCCCGCATTTCGTTCAAAACGCTGGACTCCGACTCGCCCGTGCGCGTGCGCGCCATCCTGGCGGAAGCCGACCCGCACACTACCTTATTTATACTGTCGTCGAAAAGCGGCGGCACCATTGAGCCGCGCCTGGCGCTGAGCGCCGTGCGCGATGCCGTGGCCGACTCCATGCCGCCTGAGGAGTTGGCTGGCCACCTGGTGGCAATCACCGACCCGGGTTCTGACCTGGAGCGACAGGCACGCGAAGAAGGCTGGGCCGCCGTGTTTTCCGGCGAACCCTCCGTGGGTGGCCGCTTCTCCGCGCTGTCGGTGTTTGGCCTTCTGCCTGCCGCGCTGGTAGGCATTGACCTGGAAGAACTCATGGCGCGCGCCGTCGAGGCCGAGCAAAAGTGCAGCGAAGACGCCATCGACAACCCCGCCATTGGCCTAGCCGCCTTCCTCTACGACAACTACCTGCAAGGACGCAACAAGTTCTCGTTCCTCACGCCGAAACGCGGCCGCGTACTGGGCCTGTGGATTGAGCAGCTGGTGGCCGAAAGCCTGGGCAAAGAGGGCCAGGGCATCCTGCCGAACATTGAGATTGACTCGCTGGTGCTGAAGCGCGACCCCGGCGACCGCACTATTATTGTGTACCAAACGAAGACCGACCTGTGGGACGAGCGCAAGAACTTCGAGATGAGCCTATCCTACATCGACCCCACCATCCCGCGCGCGAACTTCAAGATTGACACCGTGGAAGAACTGGCCGAACACTTTGTCATGTGGGAATACGCCATTGCCATGTGCGGTTTCCTGATGAAGGTGTGCCCGTTTGACCAGCCCGACGTGGCGTCGGCGAAGGCCGTGGTGCTGGATATTTTGAACGAAGGTCAGCCCGCGCCTGACTTCGTGCAGGACTTTATCGGTGACGTGAACATGGGCGAAGTGGAGGTGCGTCTGGCGCCGTGCTTCAAGGATTGCACCGACGTGCAGAGCGCCCTGCGCGCGCTGCTGGGCAGCATTCAGCCGGGCGATTACTTCGCACTGAACGCGTTTCTGCCGTTCACGGGCGAGTGGCGGCGTGAAGCGCTGGAAGCTATTCGCCACAGCGTGGCCGACAAGCGCCGCGTGGTGTCGTGCCTTGAGGTGGGCCCGCGCTACCTGCACTCCACGGGCCAGCTGCAAAAGGGCGGCCCGAACAACGGCGTGTTTTTGATTCTGTCGGCCGACGAGTTGAAGGACATTCCGCTCACGCGCGAGGCCGAGAGCCTGGGAATGCTGGCGAAGGCGCAGGCCTCCGGCGACCTGGTGACGCTCGCCGACCGCGGTCGCCGCTGTGTCCACCTGCACCTCCCCGACAACTCCGGCGTAACCCTGCGTGCGCTGGCGCAAGCGATTACGGAAGTTTTGGAAACTCTTGATGTTCCGACAGCCTAACGGCTGTCGGAACATGCCGACGCTGCGGCCCCCTGTGGCACCTGATCTCGCGGCGATCCCGCAAGCTCGCGTAACGAAGTACGCGTCGCTTGTGCGATTCCCACGATCTCAGGCACCACAGGGGGCCTCGCTGACTTACTACGCCAACCGGGGCGGTTTGGCATACGGACCGGTAAGGTAAACGTTCGTGCTTTGTGTGAATTGATTGGGGGCGGATTATGATTGAGGCGCTTGATATACAGGTGAAGGGTATTGTGCAAGGGGTGGGGTTCCGCCCCTTTGTGTATCGTTTGGCGAAGAAGTACCTGGTGAATGGGTGGGTGCTCAACGCGGCGGACGGCGTGTTCATCCACGCGGAGGCCGAGTCGAAGCTGCTTGACGAATTCGTGCTGGAGCTGTCCGAGAACCCGCCAGCCGCCTCGCAGGTGGACGAGATCGAGCTCAAGGAAGTGCCGCTGGAAGACTTCGACACCTTCGAGATTCGCTTTTCGGATGCCGGTGCCGTGGAAAAAACGACGCTCGTGTCGCCCGATCTGGCCACGTGCGACGACTGCGCGCGCGAGCTGTTCAACCCCAACGACCGTCGCTTTCGCTACCCCTTCATCAACTGCACGAACTGCGGGCCGCGCTTCACTATTATTGAGAAGCTTCCGTACGACCGTAAGAGCACGTCAATGAAGGAATTTCCCATGTGCGAGCGCTGCGCCACCGAGTATGGCGACCCGCTCGACCGCCGCTTTCACGCCCAGCCCGACGCGTGCTTCGAGTGCGGGCCGCACGTGAGTTGGCGCGAGCACGAGGACGGGAGCATCGACGCGCCGCTGGGCCCGGTGACCTGGGGAACCACGCGCGAGGAAAGCGACGCCCTTTTCGCCCGCGCCGTGGAGCAGTTGCGCGCCGGCAAGATTCTGGCCGTGAAGGGCCTTGGCGGGTTTCACCTGGTGTGCGACGCAAACAACGCAGATGCCGTGGCGCTTTTGCGCGCGCGCAAGCACCGCGAGGGCAAAGCGTTCGCGGTCATGATGCCCGATCTGGACGCCGTGCGCCGCGTGTGCCAGGTAAACGATGCCGAGGCTGCTGTACTTTCCGGCTCGCAACGCCCCATCGTGCTGCTGAAGAAGCGCCCCGATGCCACCTTCGCTCCCGCGCTGGCTGATGCCCTCCCCGAACTGGGCGTCATGCTGCCCTACACCCCCGTGCAACACCTCCTGCTGCACGATTTCGCGGAAGCAACCGAGGGGAACGTGGTTCCCATGCTGGTTATGACCTCGGGAAACATTCATGATGAGCCCATCGTCATTGACGACGCGGACGCTTATGAGAAGCTGTTCGCCGTGGCCGATGCGTTCATGGGCCACAACCGCGCCATCCGCGCGCGCTACGACGACTCGGTCGTGCGTGTCATCAGCGCCGGCAGTGCTGGCGAAGCCGTCCAATTCGTCCGCCGCGCCCGCGGCTACGCCCCTCTGCCGTTGACGATGCCAGGTGGCCAGCCGGCAGAACAGGCTGAAACATTCTCGATCTTCGCCACGGGGCCGGAGCAGAAGAACACCTTCACGCTCACGCGCGACAGTGAGGCGTTTGTTTCGCAGCATATCGGCGACATGGAAAACGCCGAGACGTTTGACGCGTGGCTGCAGGCGAAAGACCGCTACGAGACGCTGTTCGAAATAGCGCCGCAGCGCATCGCGTGCGACCGTCATCCCGAGTACCTGGCGTCGAAATGGGCGCATGAGCAGGAACGATCGTCCGGCGTGCCCGTGACGGAAGTGCAGCATCACCACGCGCACATCGTGTCGGTGCTAGCCGAGCACGGTCTGGAAGGCCCCGTGTGCGGCATCGCCTTCGACGGCACGGGCTACGGCGAGGACGGCGCCATCTGGGGCGGCGAAGTGCTGCTGAGCAACCTCACCGCGTTTGAGCGGTTTGCGAACTTTGCCTACGTGCCCATGCCCGGTGGCGCGGCAGCCGTGAAGCATCCGCTGCGTATGGCCTATGGCGCGCTTTGGGCGTTTGACCTGCTGGAACACCCAGGTGCCGCCGATGCACTCGCCGCGCTGGGTGAGCAGGCAGAAGTGTGCGACCAGATGATTGAGCGCGGCCTCAACACGCCCATGACCTCGTCGGTTGGTCGCCTGTTCGACGCCGCCAGCGCGCTTCTGGGCATCTGCACCGAGCCCACGTACGAAGGCGAGCCGGCCATTCTCCTGGAAGCCGCCATTGATGCCGCCGCGCCAGCCGGCAGTACCGCCGCCGACCCCGACCCCGACGCCACCGCCCGCTACACCCTCGAAGTCGTAAAAAACACCGCCACCCCTGAAAGCACCGCCCAAGACACCTCCGTCGTGCTCTTCGACGCCGCGCCCACCTTCCGTGCCCTGCTGGAAGACAAGGCGGCCGGCGTGCCCACGGGCATCATCGCGCGGCGCTTCCACGACGCGTTTGTGCAGGTCATCGTTACGGCGGCCGAGCTGGTGCGCGCGATGTACGACATCAACACCGTGGCGCTTTCCGGCGGCGTGTTCATGAACCGCTACCTGGTGGAGCACGCGCTGGCGGCGCTCGAAGCGGCCGGATTCACGGTCGCCGTCAACCGCGATCTACCGCCTAACGACGGCTGCATTTCGTTCGGTCAGGCTGTGGTAGCATGGGCCTCGAACACAGAGGGCGCTTCTTCGTAGCGCCGCCCGCAGGCCCGCGCCCTGCGGCGCGCCGGCACCAAGAGAAAGAAGGCATGTATCATGTGCTTGGCCATACCCGCAAAAGTGACCGAACTGAAAGAGAATCGCCTGGCCACGGTGGACATTTTAGGGGTCACGCGCGACATCGCGCTCGACCTCACGCCGCAGGCTGGCGTGGGCGATTTCGTGCTCGTGCACGCCGGCTTCGCCATTGAAGTGGTGGACCCGGACTACGCTCAGGAAACCATCGACCTCATCAAGCAGTTCCCTGAACTGGCCGGTGAGGATATCCCCGACGTGGTGGAAACCGAGGCCGCCCGATGAGCGCCTCCGACGCTGCCACCATGGAGGCCGAACTCGCCGCTTTTAAGGACCCGAAACTGGCGCGCGGTCTCATTGAATCCATCCAGAAGCTGGCGCCCGCCGGCGGAGCCACGCTCATGGAAGTGTGCGGCACCCACACGGTGGCCATCGCGCGCAACGGCATTCGCAACCTCATGCCGGAGAGCATCAAGCTTGCGTCTGGCCCCGGCTGCCCGGTATGTGTCACTTCGAACCACGACATCGACACGGTTATTGCGCTCGCGCGCGTGCCCGGCGTTACCATTGCCACGTTCGGCGACATGACGCGCGTGCCGGGCTCCACGTCCAGCCTGCTCAAAGAGCAGGCGGCGGGGCGCTCCATCCAGATAGTGTACTCGCCGCTCGACGCGCTGCGCCTCGCCCAAGAAAACCCCAGCCGCGAAGTGGTGTTCGTGGGCGTGGGTTTCGAAACTACCACGCCGCTGGTGGCCATGGCCATCAAGCGCGCAGCCGAAGCGGGACTCACCAACTTCAGCGTGTTCGGCGCGCACAAAAACATGCCGGGCGCGTTGGAAGCCATCATCAACGACCCGCAACTCCAGTTGGACGCGCTCATTTTGCCTGGTCATGTGAGCACTATTATCGGTGCGAAGCCCTATCAATTCCTGGCGGAAAAGTACGGCATCCCTGGTGTCATCACTGGTTTCGAGCCGGTGGATGTGCTGCAGGGCATCGCCATGATCATGCGTCAGCTACACGAGGGCCGCGCGGAAATTGAGATTGCTTACGCGCGCGGCGTTATGCCCGAGGGCAACTCCGTGGCGCTCGCCGCCATCAACGAGGTGTTCGAAACGTGCCCCGCTCTGTGGCGCGGCCTGGGCGAAATCCCCGGTTCCGGCTATCGCATTCGCGAAGAGTTTGCCCAGTTCGACGCTGTGCGCCGCTTCAACCCCGAGGTCGAACCCACGCAGGACCCCAAAGGCTGCCGCTGTGGCGACGTCCTCCGCGGCATCATGGCTCCCAGCGAGTGCCCCCTGTTCCGCAAAGTCTGTACCCCCGAAAACCCGGTGGGCCCCTGCATGGTCTCCAGCGAAGGCAGCTGCGCCGCGTACTACCGGTACTATTGATAACCCACAAACGGCGGTGCGACGGACAAAAAACTTCCCCGCACCGCCAAGCAAGTGCCCCCAAAAGCATACGACGGCCCGAAGTCAACTTCGGGCCGTCGTGATAAGCGCCGCCTGGGAGGGGAAGGCGGTGCGGAATCAGCCGTGCAACAAAAGCCTATGCTTCAGTATTCGCCAAAGCGCTCTTTGCGGAAATGCGGCCAAAGATGAGGCATTCAGCCACATTGCCGCCGCCCTCATAGTAGTGACCCCAAATGGAGCCAAACTCTCCAGCGGAATACAGCCCCTTAATAGGATTGCCGTCGTAGTCAAGAATAGAGCCGTCAGCAGCGCGGACGGGGCCGCCGTCGGTGTTGAGGAACGACGGAGCGCACAGCTGAGCATAGAAGGGCGGTTCCTGTACCGGCACAAGAGTACTTTCCGGACGGTGGAAGTACACATCTTTGCCAGAAGCGCAGCATTCGTTCCACTGGTTTACCGTAGTCACCAACTCTTCAACCGGCACCTTCATCTGCATTGCAAGTTCCTCGATGGTGTTTGCAGCGTAGGCGTAGCCCTTTGCATCGGGCGTTGATCCATCCTCTGACGGCGGGATGGCTCCCTGCTCAAGCCCGTTTTTATCGAACACAAACCACGCTTTCGAAGGCATGGGCAAATGCGGCCATTCGCCACCAAATTGCATATGGCCGTGACGTGAACCTACATGAAGGCTAAGGTCGGACATATAAGGGTACTTCTCACGAACGTTGTAGCCGTCCCAATCCATGTAGAAGCGCCGTCCGTTAACACCCACCGTGATACCGAAACCCTTCGGCGCGGGCTTGAAGATGGGCGGGTTGGTATAGGCGGTATTCTGAAGGTCGCGGCCAGCCATCCAGAAGCCCGCAACATTGTTCATGTGCCAAAAATCTGCACCCAGTTTTGCGCAGATGCGATGGCCGTCGCCCGTGTTCAGAGACCCGGCGGCAGGAACAGCTGCACCTTGGCCCAGATAGTTCTGCATCATTTCGGGGCTGTGCTCAAATCCTCCGCAGCACATGATGACGCCTCGTTTTGCCTTGATGCGCTTCGGGTTCTTCTCGCCAGCAACCACACCGAGCACTGCTCCCGTATCGGCATCTTGCACGAGGTCGACAAGCGGCGTCGAGGTGCGGTAGTCCACTATGTCGGAGTGCTGAGCCACTGCTTGTTCCAGGAAAACCTGAATGTGATTCGGGCCTTTGACCTCCACTTTGCTGTTCTTGCCAACGGCGAAGTAACCAAACGCGTAAGAATTTTCATACTCATGGTATTCTGCGTTGCGCTCTTCAGGGTCCGTGGCGGGCTCGGTGATGCTCATCTCTTCTTTGATAGCACCATTTTCAATCACCCAGTCGAAAATTTCGGCACATCCCTGAGCGTAGGCGTCGAGCACGTCATCAGGTGTTGTGCCGTGGGCTAGTGTCTTCAAATAAGATGCCAGCTTTTCAGGTTCTTTGGTCCAAATGGCATCGCCCTTGCAAAACGGGCTGTTGCCGCTGGGTGCGGAACCCTTTTCCATAAGCAGGCATGAGGCTCCGTTTCCTTCAGTGGCCACTGTCAAAGCTGCGGCGTTGCCTGCAATGCCAGCGCCAACAACAATGACGTCGAATTCCTCGTCCCAGGTTCCGTTGTTTGCGGAAGAAGTCTTATCCGCGTTTTGCGCGGAAGGCGCGCACCCCGCAAGTCCCATGGCGGCCATTCCCGCTCCAGCCAGTGCTACGCCAGCGGTTTTCACGAACCCTCGACGAGACTGCTCCGGCCCCTTTGCGTACTTTTGAGAATTGTCCATAATTCCCTCCTTGTTGCTTTTGTTGTAGCGACGCTATCACCATGCCCTAACGAGAAGACTTTGAACATCGCCGGAAAGGGAGATTTCCGCAGGTGAAGGCCATCCCCAAAACGGACGATATTGCGTTGGATTTATCGCGGTCGTATGATGAGGTAATAGAAGCCCCCTTCTTGAGCGGTTTTCAGAAGTGAGTTTCCATGCGTCGGGAGGATGACCATTAATAGCATGAAAAAGTATCAAACTACCCTCTGCGTGGCATTGGGCTGGGCATTACTTGCGGTGTGGGCCGATTTGTTTGGTCATTCGCCAGGGTTCGCTATTCCCTATTCAGGGTTGATAGGCTTGGGAAACATGAGAGTGTATTGGCTTGTTGGCCTGCTGGTTCTCGCGATAAGCATGGCAGCTTTGCCTCGTTGGTTTGAGCGTGTAAAGCGCTATCTGTTCTTCTGCTTGCCTTTGGTGGCATCATTTGGAACCATGGCTTTCGCCGTGGCATGTCAGCAGACGTTTTTCCCACCAGAAGTAGTGGCTTTATCAGGCATTATTGTTGCGGGAGCAGGCTATACGTGGTTTACGTGCCTGTTCTGCGGCATGTTGGCGCAGACGCAGTGCATGCGGTATGCCATAGGCAGCATCGTAGCAAGCCTGGCGCTCAAAACGGTTTTAGTGCAGCTCTTCACCGGGGTGTTAAGCGCCTCGGCACAAGTTGGTCTCGCCATTGCGCTTCCTCTTATTATTACCGGGTTCGCATTTGTGGCGGAGCGTGGGGAAGAAACGCGTACTGATAAAGATGAATGGAGGCCAATGGAAGATGGCTCGACTGCTTATCGCTCAATTGTTCCGCAAATTATTGTAGCGGTGTTGGTTGTAGCAACTACGCGCGTTATGACGCCCCTCGGGTTTTTCGGCGATCCGCTCAACTTGTTTTCGGGAGCGTTCTCTGCGGCGGTGGGGTCTGTGGGTGTGGGCGCCGTGCTGGTGGCGCTTTCGTATGTGCTGCTTGAGAAGCGCACAAAATCGCGTTTGAGCAAGCGGTTTATGCCCGCATTTCTTGTTATTATCTTCGCTTATTTTCTGTCAGCTACAAGTGCTTCATATCAGGGGATGCTTGCGGCAACAACCGAGGTATTCATCACGGCGATTGAAGCGCTTTCTCATGCACTGTTCTGGACGATAATGGTAACTACTATTCGTCTCAAGGAAGCATCGCCGTTTCGTGTGGTGGGGTTGGCGGCTGGTCTCTACGACGCCATTTCAATTATTTGGGTGGTGTTTTTCTTCAGCTTGGGCGTGGTGAACAATGCGGTAATAATTGTGGTTGCGTTCGTTATTGTCATGTTAGTGGTGTGGCTGACGGATAGAAACGATCAGGAGTCAAGTGAAGTTGTGCCGCCCGATCTTATGGTTGATCGACGTGCGGAAATAGCGAAAGCTCACGGACTTTCTCCACGCGAAACGGAAGTGTTTATGATGCTGGCGCAGGGGCGTTCCCGCACTTATATTAGTGATGAGTTGGTGGTATCGGAAGGCACGGTTAAAACGCATATCTCTCATATTTATACGAAGTTGGGTGTACATGGCCGTCAGGAAATGTTTGATCTTCTGCTTTCCGGCGAAGAGGGGGAGGATCGATAGTGGAACGGCTGGTTAGGGGTTGCAACAAGACCTGCTTCAGAGAAGTGTGACGCGCTTCGCGCTACTGATTACGCCAAGAGATGATTGCCTTCCCTACCACTATGACGAGGGCTCTTCCATGTACCATAAACATAACTAAAACGATAACCTTCGTAGGGGCGCTTCACGAAGCGCCCTCTCCGCCAAAGGCGGAGAACCCAACCACGACCAACATTACCCTTCGCAAAAAAATCCTTCAACGCGTAGTATTCCTTCATAATTGGTGCTACTATGGTAGCAATTAGGATCCGAGGGGAAAGCGCTGCGAGGACGCTTCCCCCTCGGAATCGCAAGTTCCAAGGACAAGAAGGGGGTGCGCAATGGATTTCTTCTCCGATCCCGTGATGCTGGCACGAGTGCAGTTCGCCTTGACGGCGGCCTATCACTTCTTCTTCGTGCCGCTAACCATCGGCCTGGGGTTGATCCTAGCCATCAACGAAACCCGGTACTACCGCTCGCGCGACGAAAAAGACGCGGCGGCCTCCCGTTTTTGGGTGAAGATCTTTACCGCGACGTTCGCGATAGGTGTTGCCACGGGCATCACGATGGAGTTCTCATTCGGAACGAACTGGGCCGACTACTCGCGCTTTGTGGGCGACATCTTCGGCGCGCCGCTGGCGGCCGAAGCGCTGCTGGCGTTCTTCCTGGAGTCGGTTTTCCTGGGCATTCTGCTGTTCGGCCGCAAGACGGTTTCGCCGAAGTTTTACCTGGTGTCGGCGTGGCTCGTGTGGTTTGGCTCGTGCCTGAGCGCGCTTTGGATCCTTATCGCTAACTCGTGGATGCAAACGCCCGCCGGCGCCGAGCTGGCAGCCGATGGCTCGAAGGCCGTCATCACTGACTTTTTGGCTGCGGCCACGAACCCGTCGCTGCTGGCGCGCTACAGTCACGTGGTAATTGCCCTGCTCATTATGGGTGCGTTCGTGGCTATGGCCGTGTCGGCGTGGTATCTGCTGAAGAAGCGCCACACCGACTTCGCCATGAAAACCATGCGCATCGGCGCCGTGGTGGGCATCATGGTCAGCTGCGTCATGATTTTCACTGCGCACGCCTCCGCCGTGGTGGTGGCCGAAGAGCAGCCCACGAAACTGGCCATGATGGAAGGCATGTACGACGACGAGGTTCCGCCGCTCTACCTGTTCGGTTGGGTGGACGAAGAGAACCAGGAGGTCATCACGCCGTTTGCCATCCCCGGCGGCACCAGCTTCTTGGCCACCGGCACCTGGGATACCGAATATCAGGGCCTGAACTCGCTGTCCGAAACGGAAAAGTACGGCGCGCTCGACCCCGAGACGGCGCCCGTGAACTTCGTGTTCCAGACCTACCATATTATGGTGGCCATGTACGGCCTCATCATGATCACGGCTATCCTCGCTATTGTGTTTACCCTGCGTAAAGGCAAGATTCAGAACATGAAGTGGCTGCAGCGCCTTGTGCTTATTTCGCCGGTGTTCCCTTTGATTGCTATCCAGACGGGTTGGTTCACCGCTGAAATGGGACGCCAACCGTGGGTAGTGTATCCGTCAACCACCGGCCCCGACGGCGTGGCTCTGGCCACTGACCAGGCAGCTTCCGCGTCGGTGTCGGCGCCGGAGCTTATGATTACCATGCTGCTGTTCTTCCTGGTGTACGTGTTCCTTATTGTGGCGTGGGCGCGCGTCATGGGTCGCTTCATCAAGGAAGGCCCGGTGGTGAGCGCGGCTGACTCAAGCGAGGCGGCTGAGGCCGCGGGTGCGGGCACGGGTGCGTCGGGCGCTCGTCAGGCGGACGTCGTTCCCGGTTTCGCGCCGGTCGACGAACCCGCGGTTGTGAAAGGCGGTGAGTAGCCGTGGAGATGACGTTCTTCAACGTGCTGTGGTTCTTTCTGATCTTTGTGCTGATAGGCGGGTACTTTGTCCTTGACGGGTTCGATCTGGGCGCGGGTGTGCTGTATCCGTTCGTGGCGAAGAACGACCACGACAAGGCCGTCGTGCGCCGCAGCATCGGGCCGGTGTGGGACGGCAATGAGGTGTGGCTGCTTACGGCGGGCGGTGCGCTGTTCGCGGCGTTTGCGCCGGCATACGCCACCACGTTTTCCGGGTTCTATCTGGCGGTGATGCTGGTGCTGTTTGGCCTGATTGTGCGCGCCGTGGCCGTGGAATTCCGCGGGCATGACCCGCAGTGGGGCCGTGCATGGGACGGCTGCTTCTTCGTGGGGTCGCTGCTGCCGGCGCTGCTTCTGGGCGTTGCGGTGGGCAACATTTACGCGGGCATTCCCATGAGCGAGGCGGGCGACTACATCGGTATGCCGCTGTTGGGCCTGATTACGCCCTTCACGCTTCTGTGTGGGCTGTTGGGTTTGGCCATGTTTATGGCGGCCGGTGCGTCCTGGTTGGCGTTGAAAGCGCCGAAGCCCTCCGACATGCAGGCGCGCGCGGCGAAGCTGCGTTTGCCCTTGCAGATGGCGGCGCTTGTGCTGTTTGTAGTGGTGTCGGTGTACGGCCACTTCGGCATTCAGCCGGCTATGGATCCGGCGCTTGGTGCGCTGCGCTGGGTGTTCGCGCTTGTTTTTGTGGCAGGTATTGTGGCCTCCGTGGTGCTGGCGCGGAAGAAGGAAAGCGACCTCGGCGCGTTTTTGGCGCAGTCCGTATCGGCGTTTTCCCTGGTGGGCCTTTTGGCTGCGTCGATGTTCCCCAACTTGGTAGTGGCATCGGCCGACAGCATTGGCCCGTCCATTACGCTGATGAGCGCCGCGTCCTCGGAGCTGTCGCTCATGTGGATGACCATTATCACGTGCGTGGGTCTGCCGTTGGTGCTGGTGTACCACGTGATTATCTACCGTACGTTCCGCGGCCGCGTGAAGGACGATGACCTGGCGCATTACTAAGTGCCTGGGGAAGGTGTGCGCGAAGGGCACCCGCGCGCCGTTATGTAAGTAATTAGATCAAAAATCTTGAAGGCCGGTTCGTTTTTCGAATCGGCCTTCGTCATCCTATAGTATAGTAACAAAATTGATTATAGTACGCGCGAGGGGACAACCGGGGGGAGAAGCTCCTGGTTCGATGGCCACAGGGAATGGCCCGCGCCTGAACGAGAGGAGAGCCATAATGGCAGATGATTTTGACAAGGAGCCGCAGAAGCCTGAACCTGCCGAGCCCGCGCCAGTGCCCGAGCCTGCTCCGGCAGCCGATCCCGCGCCTGCCGCTAGCGAACCGGTTCCCGAAGCTGAGCCCACGGCCGCTCCCGAGTCCGCACCCGTGCCTCAGCCCGTCGCTGCACCCGCACCACAGCCGCCCGCGCCCGGCACGCAGCCCTACCAGCAGCCGCCAACGCAGCCGTATGCGCCGCAGCCGAGTCAGCCGATGCCTTACGGCCAGCAGCCCGCACCTGGTCAGCCGGTGAATCCCTACGGTCAGCCGGCTCAGCCCTACTACCAGCAGCCCATGCAGAAGAGCGGCAAAGCCACAGGCGCGCTCGTGTGCGGTGTTCTCGCTATCCTGTTCGCGGGGTTGCCGCTTGTGGGCATCATCCTGGGCATTATTGCCATCGTGATGGCGGGTAAGGCCGTGAAGGAATCGGGCAAGGACGGCAAAACAACGGGTGGCAAGGTGTGCGGCATCATCGGCATTGTGCTGTCGGTGATTGCGTTCATCCTGTATATCGTGCTGAGTATGGGTGTGCTTGCGTACGTGGCTTCGCAGTCCGACGCGATCGACCGGACGCCCGTCTCGTCCTCTTCGACGAACGATTCCAGCGTGACTCTGACGGAAGAAGAGCAAAAGGTCCAGACCGTGGTTCAGACTGAGCTCGACAAGATCAAGAACAAGGACGCCGCATTCATGCAGAAGCTGGCGGCCGAACTCGATGACGAGTTCTCCACTTCATCGGGCTATAGCCTTACCGAGCTGGGCGTTGAGCCGATGGCGTTCGCGGAGTGGCTGGTGGCCGACTTCGATTACAAACTGGACGGCGTCTACGCGTTCAGTGATGGCACGGGCAGCGCTTACGCCGATGTCACGCTGCGCGACGGGTACGCGTTCCTGAGCGCTTTCCTGAACGATGCGACGGAATTTGCAAACTCTGGCGAGCAGATGGACGAAGCTACCGCGAAGGCGCGTCTCGGCGAAATTTTCAACGCCGCGATGGAAAAGACGGCCGATATGACCGACCAGTACATCAGCTTGGAGTTGAAAAAGACGGGCGACACCTGGGCTGTTGACCAGGACAGCTGGGATGAACAGGTCAGCTACCTTTTCGGTATCTAAAGTATCGCTTGCGCGGACATGATTCGAGCAAGCGATGCGAGTACGTTATGGAAGGCGGGTCACGCGGCTCGCCTTCCCGGTTTTCCCGATGAAGAAAGACGATCGAGTGAAGGGCTAATTGGCATCGTTCGGAATGATGCGATCCTCGTCGAAGAAGAATAGTCCCAGCTCAATGCCCAGTCCGTCGGCAAGGCGCGTAAGGGTATCAACGATGGCGTTCTGAAGGCCGCTTTCGATATCGGCGATGTTAGTGCGGTCGACGCCCGTCATGCGGGCTAGCATGCGAACCGACAGGCCTTGCCGCGTTCGATACATGCGGATGCGCCTACCAATGTTGATTCTGGTTTCAGAGGTTGGGATGAATGTAGTGTCGGGCTGCATTCATCAAGATTATGATATGCTTAGCGAACTTTGGCGGTATGTGTACCTCCAGTCACGTGCTGTCAAACCAGGTGAATCCGCAGTTGAGGAAGGGGATGGCGACAACACAATGCCCCTCGTAATCAGGATGGACAAACTCATGCGAAAGCACGGACTCAGTCTGAACGAGCTTTCGCGGTTGGTGGGTATAACGCCGCCGAATCTCTCGCGCCTGAAAGTGGGAAAGTCCAAGTCAATCCGTTTTTCGACGCTTGTTCCGTTGTGCGAGCATTTGCAGTGCCAACCGGGCGATTTGATTGTGTTTAAGAAGGCTGAAGACCTCACCGACGACGATGTCGTGTGCACTATAGGGGCTCCGCGCGCCCGCAAGAAAAGCTGACGAGCGCGGGAATTCGTTTCATCTTATGAGAGGCGGGTGCCCAGCTCTTGTGCTGCGGCAGCCTTGTCGAAGTTGCCGGACGTCTTCTGCGTGAGCGCACCCATGACGCGCCCCATGTCCTTTTTGGAAGACGCGCCCGTTTCCGCCAGCACTTCCCCAATGAGGGCGACCAGTTCATCGCCCGAAACTTGCTTGGGCAGATAACCTTCCAAGATAGCCACCTGCTCGGTGAGCATGTCCGTGCGCTCCTGGTCGTTGCCGGCCTTGATGGAGCCGTCGAGCGTTTCCTTCGTTTGCTTGATGAGGCGCTTGAGCATGGCGTCCACGTCGGCGTCCGTGATGTCGCGGCGCTCGTTCACTTCGATGTTTTTAATCTCGCCATGCACCTGGCGCAAGATGGACAGCCGCGGCTTATCCTTCGCCTTCATTGCGGCCTTGATCTCGTCTTTCAGCTCGTCATACTTCACGCTACGTCTCACTTTCACTAGCACTCATATCTCACCCCGGAGTATACCCCACACTCACTCTCAAAATGTAACCCCGCTGAACACCTGTCACGTATGTTTCACGTGAAACAATAAAAAACGAAAAAATTATTGCTATTACTAGGATTCATTCCCAATAACACCCCTCAAAAAATCAATTTTTCGAAAGTTGCCCCCCAAAAAATGTTTCACGTGAAACACGCGCAATAAAAAATCGAACATCAAAAAACGAATGAAAAAGTGAACAAAAAATAAATGGCCAAAAGAGCAACAAAAGAATGAAAAAAGATAGAGAAAAGGAACAACGAATGGATGACCAAAAGAGCCAGCAATGTTTCACGTGAAACAATTTGCGAAAAATCAGTCGATTAAAAAATTATTTTTATTCGCGATGAAAAAGTTAATGAAAAAATGAATGCAGCTATTAAGACGCCGCCTCAAATTTCCCGTTAACAAGATTCACTTTATTGTTTTGGTTTTGCTGCAAGATTTCGAGCATTTTTGCTCTTGCATCGGATGTGCTTTGGCCTATTCCTACACCATTGGGGACTTGGTACCACTGACCTTTGCTGCTTTCGCCAAGAAGTCCGTTGTTGTCGCATATGTAGTAAGCCGTCCAGTCGTTTTTCCTGGGATCCGGATTTGTTCCAGCGTAAAGGAAAGCCGAAGAGGAATTTGCTTCGAGGCTTTTGAATTCAATATATAAGGTACCTGTCTTATTATTTTTTCCGATGCCCTCAACAGAAGGCCACTCTTTTAAGCCATTCTTTATAGCGTATGCAATTCTAATTCCAGAATCTCCCTTTAAGACATTTCCGTATTCATCGACAAGGTCATTTCCGTTTTCATCTTTCTGGTGATACCAACTGCCATCAAAATCTAAAATGCCCAAATACAATTCTTCGTCCATGCCCAAGCCGTGGATGCTGCATTTTACGGCTATGCCGCCGGTTTCTAGATTGCCCTGAATTGAGTATGATCCTTTTTTGGGACAGAGGGAGTTGCCGTTGGTTTGGTCGCCTAGTTGCTTCATGCAGTCGATGAGCAGGCCTTCCAAATATCCAGCCTGATCGGCATCTTTGTTGAACATTGCTTCTATGGTTACCATGCTCTTGAGCGAGCGGCGGTTGGATTCGCAGGTGGCGGCCTCGGCCTTCTCAAGCTGGGTGATGAACGTGGGGATGGCAATAGCCACCAGGACGCCGACTATGGCTACTACTACCAGTAGTTCGGCCAAGGTGAAGCCCGCTTCGTGGCGGAGCGGGGCGGGGTGTCGGTTGGTTGAGGCATGCATTGTGAAGTTCATCTCCTTCTTGCCAATCTGCATCATACCTGCTCTTCGGCGTGTGTACAACAACAGGGGGAGGGCAAATAATCGTTCAACCGAACCGCGTCAGCGATAACTTTCACACGCTAACGGTAAAGTAGCCACACGCTTTTGCCCACGAAAAGTCCCGCCCGGCGACGTGTCACAGCTTCGCCCACGTAAGCCACTCCTGGCGACGCGTCGCATACCTCCGCCCACGAAAGCCCTTGTGGGGGAAAGCAAAATCCTTGTTACAGGTGTGGGGTGCACGCGAAGGTAACCCTGTGCTCTGCTATGATGGTTTCATAACCCAGCAAACCGCTGAACGAGGGACATTCATGAGAGACCTGCCTGCGAACCAACTCAATCCAAAAATTAAGAACGTGTGGCGCATCAACGATGCCATCTGGCTGACCGTGGTGTTCATCTGCTGCTTTGTGCCTTTTGCCATTGCGGCAGCCGTGGAGCCGGCCGGTTGGATAACCATCACGCTGATTGCCATTGCCGTCGTCTACCTTGCGTGCCTCATCATCTGGCTCATCGTGCTGCCGCCCATTCGTTTCGTGCGCTGGCGCTACGAGCTGTCGAACGACTACCTGGACATCGCGCGCGGCATCATATGGCGCAAACGCTTCATCATCCCGTTCATTCGCGTGCAGAACACCGACACGCGCCAAGGCCCCATCCTGCGCGCGTTTGGCCTGTCCAGCGTGACGGTGGCCACGGCGGCCGGCGAACACGAGATTCCCGGTTTGGATGTGGAAACGGCCGATCAGCTGCGCGATAAGGCGGCCGAACTGGCACGTCTCGCTCAGGAGGACGTGTGATGACCGACTATCCGCAATCGCCTTCTCAGCCGGGCGAGCCGCAGCGACCGCCGTACCCGCAGCAGCCGCCGTACCCGGACGCGCAAGGCCAGCCACAAACGCAGCCCGCGTACTACCAAAGCGCACCCTATTCGCCGCAACCAGGCGGACAGCCTGTGCCCGCGCCCATGCCTGCACAACCGTCCTACCAGCCACCGGCCGTCCCGCAGGAACCTGAGCGCCAGCATGTTCACCACAGCTACATTTGGCTGGGAAGCATTCAGGTGGGCGTCAGCATCTTTGTTGTCATGGTCATCTCGATGTTCTCAGCTATTGCCGGGGCACTTGCGGAAGGCGAAACCCTCGGGAGCGACCTGCCCATCGTTCTCTTGGTGATAGGACTGTCGTTCGGTGGGCTGCTGCTCATCATTGGTATTGTGTTTCTGTTCCAATGGTGGTCGTACCGCAACCTTTACTACGAGCTGGGGCCCGAGGAATTCAACCTCTACTCTGGCATCTTCAACAAAAAGCGCGTGCACGTGCCCTACCAGCGCATTCAGTCGGTCGACCAACGCGCGTCGCTGCTCCAGCGCATCTTTGGCGTGTGTACCGTGAGCATTGACACGGCAGGCGGCTCTACGAACAAGGCCGTTTCGGTGCCCTACGTGCAGAAGTCGAAGGCGGAACAGCTGCGCACGGAACTGTTCGCCCGCAAGCAATTCGTCACGGCGGTGCAGAATGGTATGGACCCGGTGCAAGCCGCCCAGGCGGTTGCCGCCGCCAGTGGCGTCATGATGCCGCAGGTTGCCCCCAGCGCCCCCGGCCAACCAGGAGCCCCTGGCCAACCGATCGCCCCCGGCGCCCCCACCATACCCGGCGCCCCCGCACCCGCCACCGCCAACCTCCCCCACAACGTCCTGGACGCCCCCGCCGAAATCTGGCAAGACGTGCGCGGTGTGTTCGGTGGCGCAGCCATCGACACCGGACAGGTCACCTACGAGTACGGCCTCAGCAACAAGGAGCTCGTGTTCACCGGCCTGTCAAACAACACGGCCCTGGTGCTTATAATCATCGGCGTGCTGGGTGGCGTCGCGCAGTTCGCCGGCGAGATAGTGCCCCTGTTCATGGGAGAGGGTAACCCCCTGGTGAACAGCGTACTCGCCTGGAGCGCGCAGCTGTTCGGCGGCAGCCTTATCGCCGCAGGCGTCGCAGCGGTGCTGCTGTTCGTGGCGGCGGCCTGGCTCCTTTCCATCATCGGCACGCTTATCTCGTTCGGCGGCTTCCGCGCGTGTCGCCGCGACAACCGCATCGAGGTGGAGCACGGCCTGCTGCAGCACCAACATCAAAGCGTGTCCATCGACCGTGTGCAGTCCGTTATGGTGAAGCAAAGCTTCATCCGCCGCCTGCTGGGCTACTGCGAACTGTCGCTCGGCAAGATTGACGCCATGGCTAACAGTTCGGACGAGCAACAAAAGAGCCTGACCCAAGGTCTGGTAGTGCACCCCTTCGTCAAGCTGAATCGCGTGCCGGAAATTCTTGCGGGCATCATCCCCGAGTTCGCGGACGTGCCCGTGGAAAGCACTCCGGTGGCCCCCGTGGCCCTGCGCCGTGCCCTCATCCGTCGCGGCATCATCCAAGGCACGGGCTTCTGGCTGGCCGTGATGGTGGCCATCGCGCAGGTGTGCTGCAACCTGTTCATTCCCGCCACCGGCCCCGATGCCGAGGCACTTGCCCTGCTGAACATGGGTGCGTATATAGCCTACGCGCTGTGCGTCGCGCTGCTGGTGCTTGACCTGATAGGCGCCGTGCTCTGGTTCCGCGGCACCGGCTTCGCCTACAACGAGCGCTTCATGCAGATAAGTAACGGCGGCTTCTCGCGCGAAACCATCAGTTTCCCGCGCAAGAAAATTCAGTACGGCTCCACCAAAACAAACCCGTTTCAGCGTCGCGCCGGTACCGCCACGGTGAGCGCGCGCACGGCAGCGGGCGTGGGCGGCACCACCGTTCGTCTGATTGACGCTCGCGCGGAAGATGCTGCGGCATGGCTTGACTGGCTCAAGCCCCGTACAAATGTGATAGAGTGAGGCACCATGAACAAACATGAAACATCCGACGGTCAGGAAGGCCGAAGTACCACGCCTTCATCCCATTCCCCTGCGGCCGTGCTTGCTTCGGCAAGCGCCGCGAACACCAAGCGCGCAGTGCGCGAATACTCGCGTGGCGAAGAAGTAGCGAACTCGCTGACGCATGGCTTGGGCATTGTGCTCGCGTGCGTGGCCATTGCCATCCTACTGTCGCGCGCATCCGCAGACGGCGGCGGCATCTACCTGTTCGCGTCGCTGGTGTACACCGCCACCATGCTGTTGGAATACACCATGTCCACGCTCTACCACGCCGTCACCAACGAGCGCGCGAAACGCGTGTTCAAGGTGCTCGACCACAGCTGCATCTACCTGTTCATTGCCGGCTCGTACACGCCGTTTTGCCTCATCTCCCTGGCCGATTCAGGCGGAATGTGGTTCTGCGCGTTTGTGTGGGGCGTGGCGCTTCTGGGCGTGGCGTTCGAAGCGTTCTGGGTGTTCCGCCCGCGCTGGATTTCCGCCGTGCTGTACCTGCTGCTGGGCTGGAGCGTCGTGTGGTTTTTGCCCCAGCTGGTGGCCGCGCTTCCCACAACGGGCCTGTGGCTGTTGGTGGCCGGCGGCGTGTGTTACACCATCGGTTGCGTGTTCTACGTGCTGAAAAAGATTCCCTATATGCACTCGATTTTTCACGTGTGGGTGTTGGCGGGCAGCATTTGCCAGTTCATCGCCATCGCCTACTATATTATGTAAGCGGTGCGTGCACGAGCGCGCGGGCATGACAGCCCCACGGTTTGCCGGAGCGGGAGCGGCGCGAACCGTCCGCACCCCTTTGGCGAAGGCGCTTTGGCGCCCGGCGGCCCCGCAGAAGCGCGGCCGCGTCCCACCGCCTTATGAAGGAGTGAAACCCAAGCATCATGGACATTTGGATTAGCATAGTCGTTACCTTCCTGTTAGTGCTGGTGAATGGCTATTTCTCTATGTCGGAAATGGCTCTTGTTAACGCGAAGCACGTGCTGTTGCAAAAAGAAGCCGACGAAGGTGACAAGAAGGCCCAGCGCGCGCTGGGCCTGGCAAGCGACTCGGGCCAGTTTTTGGCCACCATCCAGGTAGCCATCACACTGGTGGGCTTCTTCGCCTCGGCCGCCGCGGCCACGAATTTGTCCGACCCGCTGGCGAAGTGGCTGTCTAGCTTTGGCGTGGAGTGGCTCGCCCTCATTGCGCCTGGTTTGGCGCCTGTTCTCATCACGCTGGTGGTGTCCTACCTCAGCATTGTGGTGGGCGAGCTGGTGCCCAAGCGCATTGCGCTGGCCGACGCCGAGCGCGTGAGCAAGTCGGTGGCAGGCCCCTTGAGCGTGTTCCAAAAAGTGGTATCGCCCCTGGTGGCGCTGACATCGGCCTCGGCAAATGTGCTGTCGCGCATTCTGGGTATCAAAGATGCCGACGAGCGCCAGAACGTGTCGGAAGAAGAAATCAAGTACATGGTCACCGACAACGACGAGCTGTTAGACGACGAAAAGCGCATGATCCACGACATCCTTGACCTGGGCGACATGACCGTGCACGAAATCATGCAGCCGCGCGTGGACATGATGCTGGTGGAAGACGTGGAAACGGTGCGCCAGGCCATCGACCGCATGCGCGGCACCGGCTATTCGCGCCTGCCGGTGTACCATGAGGACATCGACCACATTGTGGGCATCGTGCACTACAAAGACCTGCTGGCGCCGCTCATGGACGGCAAGGAAGACGAGCCGGTGGCGGACTTCGCCTACGAGGCCCTGTTCGTGCCGGAAACGAAGGACATCTTCCCGCTTCTTTCCGAAATGCAAACGAATAGGCAACAGATGGCCATCGTGGTTGACGAGTACGGCGGCACCGATGGTTTAATTACGGTCGAGGACATTGTGGAGGAAATTGTCGGCGAGATTATCGACGAGTCGGACATCGAGGACAAATACGTCACCCCCCTGAAGGACGGCGAATGGCTGGCGGACGGGCGCTTCCCCGTGGAAGACGCGCTGAAGCTGGGCTGGCCGGTGACGGAATCGGACGACTACGAAACTATCGCCGGTTGGCTCATGAGCATGCTGGATGTGGTTCCCCAGGTGGGCGACGAGTTTTCCATTGGGGGTTACCGCTTCAAGATACAGGGGATGCGCAGACGGCGCATTTCGAATGTGCGCGTAACGCGCGAAGTGGGGCCGAACGGCGAAGGTGCCGAGGCTGCCGAAGGTGCTGAGAGAGGCTACGACCAGGAGGAAGCGTGACGGAAGATACTCGGTTACAGCGCTCGCGTGACGCCCTGCTGGGCGGCGTGTGTGCTGGCTTGGCCGAGCACTTCGACGTAGACCCGGTGATAGTGCGCATCCTTGCGGTGGTGCTGACGATTGGCACGGCGGGTGCGGCTGCGTTGGTGTATGTGGTGCTGTGGATGATCTTGCCGCTGGCACCCAAAGAGGTGGGCCCGGTTGAGGTGGCCCCCCAGTCCGTCCATTCCGACACGTATGGGGAAGTGAAGTATCAGCCGACGCGTCTGCGTACGGAAGAGGCTGCTCACGCTGCTGCTGAGGCGGCATCCGTGCAGCAGGCGCGCGTTTCACAGCCGTACGTGGGAGCTGGGCATGTTCCTCCCGAGCCGCCCGCCGCCGCTGCGGCCGCGTGGGCGCAGGGAAG
Source organism: Gordonibacter faecis (assembly GCF_030077735.1). Lineage (NCBI taxonomy): Bacteria > Bacillati > Actinomycetota > Coriobacteriia > Eggerthellales > Eggerthellaceae > Gordonibacter > Gordonibacter faecis. The sequence continues at coordinate 106,985 of NZ_JASJEU010000008.1, forward strand.
GCCGGGGAGTTGGCAAACTCCGCCGCCCGGGTGGCAACCACCCGGGTGGCAGGTGCCGAATTGGCAAACGCCACCGGTAGCCGGGGTTGCGCCGCAATCGCCGTATGCGCAGCAACCGGGGACGGGGGCGGGGGTTTCGCCGGTGCCGCCGGTTGCGCCCGCGTCCGCCGCGCCCGCGTCCGTGCCACCTGCGGTGTCGGTGCCGCCCGTACCGCCGGTTGCCCCGGTCGCGCCCGCACCCGTACCCGTCGCCCCGGTCGCACCTTCTGCCGCCGAACGCCGCGACGGTGCCGTCACCGCAGGCATCTGGGTAGGTTCATTCCTCCTGTTCGTCGGCGTAGGCATGCTGCTGGGTAAAAACATCGACGGCGTATCCTGGTGGCAATTCTGGCCGCTTGTGCTTGCGGTGGTCGGCATCGTGCAGATGGTGGTTCCCGGCGCGCCGGGCCATCGCACCGACCGTTTCGTTGCTGGTCTCACGTTGTTTTGCCTGGGCGGCACGCTTCTCCCCATGAGCCTTGGCGTGACCGCATGGGCCACCCTCATCACCATGGTGGTGCATTTGTGGCCATTGCTGCTGGTCATGGCTGGTTTTTCCCTAATTGGTGCCGTCACACATTCGCCCGTATGGAAACTGGCATCCGGTGCGTGCTTCGTCATGTTCTGCATCGTCGGTCTGGCGTGGTACTCGGTTCCCGGAGCCGTGGATTCCTTGGTGTTGGTGCTTCCGTACGGTCGGGAGTTCGTACTTCCCTTTGCTATAACCATTGCGGCGGCGCTATAGACGCTACCGCTCACCGCGAGACTTCACAAACGGTGAAGGCGTTCGAAAAACCCGCGTGCGCCAACCATGGAGAGCCACCTGCACCTCTGCGGTTTTTGCATTTGTCAAGCGAACAAAACGTGGAGGCCGTCTCCACACTTTTTTGCCCCGAACACCCCCCATGGGCTAAAATACACTTCGACAAAACAGCATAGCGCCCCTCGGCAGCAACCACTCCCTTACAACCTACCACGCTGTCACCGCCTTGGCGGTATAGTCGCACGCTGTTCAAAGAAAGGTAATCGAGGATTTGGCTAGCAAACGATACAAGCAGCGGAAGTCGAGCATCGTCGCGAAAGTCGCGGCGGTTGGTTGCGCCTCTTTGGTGGTAGCTGGCGGCATCGGCTTTGGCTTCGCTTCTGCAGGCGGCAGCGCCCAAGAGGTCAATGCGTTCGGCATTGACGCGTTGAGCGCCCCTGCTTCCGAAAGTTCTCTGACGCTTGCGAACTATACGTCTTCCGACTCGCAGGATTCGCACGCAAACACCGCGCTTACCACTACGGCGAAGCGCGACATTTCCAAGGGCATCCAGGCCATTGAGGCCAAGGAAGAAGCCGACCGCAAAGCAGCCGAAGAAGCTGCTCGCGCTGAGGAAGAGGCCCGCGTGGCCGCTGTCGAAAGCGCCAAAGCGCAGCAGCAAGCGGTTGTTTCTCAGGAAGCTACCACGTCGGCGCTTGACGGTTTGGCCGATGTTGACTGGTCGGTGGGCCGAGACGCGTTCATCGCTGAGTGGACGGCCCGCATTGATGCGTATTTGGCTGGCTCGCCGCTGGCGGGGCAGGGCGTCACCTTTGCCACGGCCGCCTGGGACAACGGTGTTGATCCCCGCTGGTCACCCGCTATTTCCAACACCGAAAGCACCAAGGGTGCCCACTGCTTCCTTCCCTGCAATGCGTGGGGCTGGGGCCAGTCGAGTTGGGGCAGTTGGGAAGAGGCCATCAATGCGCACGTGGCAGGCTTGGCCAGCGTGTATGGCTACTCAATCACCTACAATGCGGCAGTTACGTACTGTCCGCCCAACGCCGCTCATTGGTTTGCGAGCACACTCGCACAAATGAAATCGATCTAATGTTTCCGCCGGCCGAGAGCCGGCGGAACTGTTTTAGGGGCTGCTCGGTTTACGGCCGGCGCGGCCGCCCAAGCCCTCCCACCCATGCAGCTTTTTTGCCAAACGGTGCCGATATGCGCCTGATGTGCGGCGATTGCAGTATGCTATGCCTCAGCACGGATAGCGCCGCAGCGGCGCTCCAAGAAAGGACAGGCATGAGCAACGTTATTGTCGTCGGTTGTGGGCGTGTAGGCTCGCAGCTGGCGAACATGCTGTCAGACAACGGCAGCAATGTGTGCGTTATCGACCGTAACGCCGATGCGTTCGCGAATCTCGGGCGCAACTTCAACGGCTCCACGGTTCAGGGCCTCGGTTTCGACGAGGAAACGCTCATCAAGGCCGGCGTGGAGGACTGCGACGTCATGGCGGCCGTTACGCAATTCGACAACACGAACCTCATGGTGGCCGAGGTGGGAAGCCGCCTGTTCGGTGTGCCGCATGTTATCGCGCGCCTGTACAACCCCGACCACGAGCGCGCCTACATGCAGCTGGGTATCGACCATGTGTGCGGCACGTCGCTGGTGGCCGAGGACGTGTTCAGCAAAATTGTGTCGGGCCACGGCGCTCATATCGACACGTTTGGCGAATTCGAAATTCTACGCTTTTCCTTGGACTTGCGTTGGCGCGAGACGGATCAGCGCACCATTCGTGTGTCCGAGATGGAGCGCGACCACGACGTGCGTATTATCGCGTTCGAACGCGGCGACGGTTCCGCCTCGTCCATTCCCACGCGCGATTCCATCCTCTACCACGGTGACTCAGTCCTCGCCTGCGTCCGCCACGAGTTGATTGAATCGTTCTCAAAGTATATTCAGGACTAGGGAGTAGCTATGTATATCATCATCGCTGGTGGCGGGAAGATTGGGGAATATTTGGCTAACGTGTTGCTGCAAAGCGGCAACGACGTGGCTGTGATTGAGGAGAACCTACAGACGGCCGACCACCTGTCCATTGTGCTGGAGGGCCGCTACCTGGTCATTCACGGTGACGGGTGCGACTCGAAGTATCAGGAAGATGCTGGCATTCGCAAAGCCGACGTGTTCGTGGCCACTACCGGTCAGGACGACGATAACCTGGTGTCATGCGAAATTGCCCAGCGCGTGTTCAACGTGCCGCGCTGCATCGCGCGCGTGAACAACCCCAAGAACCTGCGCATTTTCCGCGAGGTGGGCATCGAAAGCGTGTCGTCCACCACGCTGATTGCGAACCTCATTGAGGAAGAGACGCTGCTGGGCAGCGTGAGCGTGGCCTCGTCGCTGACGCACGGCAACGTGACGCTGGCCGAGGTCACCGTCCCGCGCATGCGCTACCACTCGAACGAGGCCGGCATACTGGCCTCAAGCGTTCCCATGCCCGACGACAGCCTGCTGGTAGCCGTCTCAACAAAGGACGACGTCGAAGTGGTGAACGAGGACACGGTGCTGTACGCCGGCGACAAAGCCATCGTAATTGCTGATACAGACGTGCTAGATCAAGTGCGCGCGCTGTTCAAAGGCTTGTAGGCTCCGAGGGCCTGCGGCCCACAGACAGACTCGCTGACTTACTACGCTCACTTCTCATAAGCGCGTCCCGCCGCACTCTCCGCTTCGGCGCTTTCCGTGGAATGGCACGCGGGGCGTTTCTTCTGCGATATAGTTATCCCATCAACTTTGGCAGAGGAAAGGGATCGGCGTGATCAACCGCTACACGCGCCCCGCGATGGGGGCCATCTGGGAGCTGCAAAACAAGTTCGAAATTTGGAAGGAAATTGAGGTTCTGGCGTGCGAGGCGCAGGCTGAGCTGGGCAAATCCGGCATCACGAAGGAAGAAGCTGCGTGGATTCGCGAGCACGCCAACTTCACCGTGGAGCGCATCGATGAGATTGAGAAGGTGACGAACCACGACGTCATCGCCTTCACCACGAACATGGCCGAGTACATTGACGCCGATATTCCGGAGGGCACCGAGCCGCCGAGTCGCTGGGTGCACTACGGCATGACGTCGTCCGACTTGGGCGACACGGCGCTGTCCTACCAGATCACGCAAGCTATCGACATCATTCTGGAAGACATCAAGCAGCTGGGCGAAACCTGCAAGCGCCGCGCATTTGAGTTCCAAGAAACGTTGTGCGTGGGCCGTACGCACGGAATTCACGCTGAGCCTATGACGTTCGGCATGAAGTTCGGCAGCTGGGCCTGGGCGCTCAAGCGCGCGCAAACGCGCATGGAAGAAGCGCGCAAGGTGGCCGCCACCGGCGCTATTTCGGGTGCGGTGGGAACGTATTCCAGCATCGACCCGTTTGTGGAGCAGTACGTGTGCGAGAAAATGGGCCTCACGCCCGATCCGCTGTCCACGCAGGTGCTTGCGCGCGACCGTCATGCCCAGGTCATGGCTGGCCTCGCGGTGACAGCCTCCACGCTGGAGAGCATCGCCATGCAGGTGCGCCTGCTGCAGCAGTCCGACGTCATCGAGGCTGAAGAGCCGTTCGCGAAGGGCCAGAAGGGGAGTAGCGCCATGCCGCACAAGCGCAACCCCATCACAGCCGAACGCGTGTGTGGCCTGGCTCGCGTGGTGAAGAGCAACGCGCAGGTGGCGTTCGACGACGTGGCGCTGTGGTATGAACGCGACATCAGCCACTCCGGTGCCGAGCGCGTGGCGCTGGCCGACAGCTTCATCGCGCTGGACTACATGTTCGGCAAGATGCAGTGGATGCTCGACGGTTTGCAAACCTACCCGGCCAAGATGGAGCACAACCTATGGCGCACGCGTGGCCTGATTTTCAGTTCGAAGGTGCTGCTAGCGCTGGTGGATACGGGCATCAGCCGCGAGGACGCCTACGTTATCGTGCAGCGCAACGCCATGAAGGTGTGGGAAGACATCCAGAACGCCGTGGACGGCCCCACGTACCGCGAAAACCTTGAGGCCGATCCCGAGGCGAATCTTAGCAAAGAAGTGCTCGACGAAATTTTCGACCCTTGGGATTTCCTCACCCGTAAAGATGTCGTGTTCGACCGCCTGAAAGCCCTAGAATTCTAAGGAACGCGTGCTATAATATCAATGTCAGCGATGCCCGTGGTTCTGAAAACGCTGTACGGGCGACGCATTAAGTTCGGGATCGGTAGTTGCCGCTACCGATCCTTCTTTTGCTTAATGGGCACTCTCCCTAACACGAGAACGATAACGTCCAAGGCGAACGAACCTATAGTGCAGCAAGCTGCAAGTACGAATAGGATGTCCATGACGACCACCTCCTTTCGGAAGCGTCGCCCCAGGTTCAATCGAGCATCGCTGACCCATTTATTTTAACAATTCAAACCCACTTTTAAAAGACACTATTTTCCCAGTTCAATACCCATTTTTGCGCTTGATTTCTGTTAGATTTCCACTTGATTCGCGCTTGATTTTCGTAAGGTTGCAAGCCAAAAGTAAGATTACCTAACAGATCAATTTATCATAGTGAGCAACGAAAGGCAGCTCGATTGGCGAAGGGGATGGGGGTGCGCCGCGAGTTCCGCACGAGCCGGATAGCCCAGTGGGCTATCCGTGCGAGCTCAGGACTGCCCGAGCGCCGTACCTCCCGACCCCAACGCACCGAAGCGGGCAGGTCCTTAAGCGAGCGGCCGCCAAACTCTTACGAGGCAGTATTTTTTGGGTTCGCCGTTGAGGGGTTTGTCGTCTATGTTGGCGTAGGTTACTACGACGTTGTTTGAGCCGGTGGAGGCCAGGTATTCGCCGTAGTCGTCGGCACCGTTTTCGGGTTCAATAAGGAAGTACTGCTTGGTGGCCAGGTCGATGCCGTTCACGGTGCGCGTGCTTTTCACCATGAACGCGCCGCCGCACCAGGCGGGCGCAGCGGACGGCGTGCGGCTGTAGCAGAACCAGGGCGCGCCGCTGTAATTTCCGTCCGAAACTCCCTCAAGCGGGGTGTACGTGCCAATGTGTGAGATGCCGTCGCCGTACTGGTACCACGCGTCGAACGAAAACGTGAACCCGGTGTCGCCGTAGCCGGCCTCCAAGGGGCGCATTGCCCGGGGGAGCACCATGGTGTCGCGCACCTCGCCGGAATCGGCATCCAGAAGCGTGAGCTGGTAATACGTACCGGACGTGTCCGCGCGCGGCGTGATAACCACGCCGTTGGCCAGTGCGTAGGGCGGCGTGCACAGGCGGCCGTGCGAGGTGTAAGCCACCTCAGCCTCAGCCGCGCCGAAGGCCGCGCGCTTCACCAGGGAGTCCTCGGTGCTGTACGGGCCATTCACCTTCGGCAGCACCTGCCAAAACGCGTGCGACCCCGCAGCGGCAATGGTAGGCGTTTCCCAATCGGAGTCGCCCTCGTCCAAAAGCTGCGGCTCGCCCAAGGTACCCCCGCTCAGCCGCGCGGCGTACACGCGCCAAATGCCCTCAAGGATGTTGGCCTCGGTCCACACCAGGCCCGAGGCCGTGGCTCGTGCGTCGTACACGTCGAACCCGTCATCCTGACCGACGGCCTGCTCCAGCACGGTGGTCAGATCCCCCGAACCCAGCGACAAAATACCCACGTGCACCAGCGGTTTTGCCGTATCGTTGGGAAGCAGGCATGCGGCCACGTCATCACCCGTCGCCCACAGCAGCGTGCCGTAGGGCAGCTCGTAGCGCCCGGCCAACTCCACGCGCTCAGCCGTGTCGTCCAACTTGGTGAAGGGACTCTCTTCGTCATCAACGGCCAGCGTGGTCACGTTCGCTTCGGGAACTTCTAGCACGGTGATGTCGCTTGCGGCTTCTTCCTCGCGCTTCTTGAGCAGCACCGAGGCACCGCCGCCTGCGGCCGCGAGCGCACCCACGCCCAAGGCACCAAACAGGAAGTGACGCCGCGTGAGCAGAATCTCGCCACCTGTGGGGGTAGGAACGCGTACGCCCTGATCAGCGCCACTGCTGCCACCGCCACGCTTATGCACGCCACCGGCACCACCGCCGGCCACCGCGCTTCCAGCCTTCTGCTGGGTCCCACCGCGCGTCTTCCGCTTGACCGCCGCGCGCGTGGAGTTCGATCCCAGGCCAGGGCCACCGCCAAAGCCGCCAACATTTCCGACGTGCCCGCCGCGCGCGTCCTTTTTTCCGCCAGCATACAGGGCACCGCCAGCCGAACTGCCGCGCCGCTGGGCGCTGCGTTTGGCCGCGCCACCTGACCGGGCGTGGTTGGCATGTGTTGATCTGCGGGTTACCATGGTGTTTATTGTGTCATTTCCTGCACGGGTTCCAGCCGGTCCAAGGGGAATTGCTACAATAAACGCAAACACGACCTGGGCGCTCGGCAAGGAATGCGCCACGTGCGCGACCGGGTGCTTTACCAGCTGGCGACGACTTGAGGTGGTATTCATGAGCAACGAAACGCGACGCATACTGCTTGTTGAAGACGAAAAGGCAATCCGCGATGCCGTAACGGCGTACCTGGAGCGCGAAAACTACTGGGTGACGGCGGTTGGCGACGGCCAGGAGGCGCTCGAGGAATTCTCGAAGCACCACTTCGACCTGGTCATTCTCGACCTTATGCTGCCCCGCGTACCGGGCGAGCGCGTCTGCCGCGCCATTCGCGACAACTCCGACGTACCTATTATTATGCTCACGGCGAAGGGCGAAGTGGAAGACCGCATCATCGGCCTGGAACTGGGCGCCGACGACTATTTGGTGAAGCCGTTCAGCCCCCGCGAACTGGTGGCCCGCGCCCGCGCGCTGCTCCGCCGCGTGCATGCCGACAGCGAACCGCAGCGCGAGGTGCTGGAGTTCGGCGAACTCACCATTGATGTGTCCGGCCACAAGGTGCTGGTCAACAACGAGGAAATTGACCTCACGGCCAGCGAATTCAAGCTGCTCACCACGCTGTCGCGCTATCCCGGCCGCGTGTATTCGCGCATGGAGCTGGTGGAGAAGGTGCTCGGTTACGACTTCGAGGGCTACGAGCGCACCATCGACAGCCACGTGAAGAACCTGCGCGCGAAAATTGGCGACAACCCGCGCAGCCCGAAGTGGCTCCACACCGTCCACGGCGTGGGTTATCGTTTTGAGGATCCGACCAAGGTTTCGCAATAGGCGCCTTCGGCGTCGAAGTGAACCCCACCGTGCAGGAGGGACGCAGCGTGCAGGATTCGGCGACGACCGGGCCCATCGGCAAGGCGGGGGCGGACGACGCCAACGCGCGCAAGCGTAAACGGTCGGGCTGGGCAGACCTTTCATACACCACCCGCGTGACGGCGGCATTCGCCTTCATCGCGGCCATGACCGCGCTGGTGGCCATAGGCGTGGTGTCCTTTGTGTGGGAGCAGCACTTCCAAACGTACACGCGCGAAAACATGCAATCGGTGGCCGAAATTACGGCCGCCAACATCGCCGTGAAATACGAGGCTAGCGGCACGTTTGACGAAGCCACACTGGGCCCGGCGCGCGCCATGATTGAAGTGACGCCGGGTGTGGGCATGCTGGTGATAGACTCCACGAACCCGGAGGCTAACCCACGCGGGCTGACCGTGTTCGACTCCACGCTCATCAATGATGACGAAGGCGGCGACGGCAAGGGCACGTCCACCGGCATCAGCAAGGATTTGTCGCTTGCGCCACAGAAGATGGACATGCAAAACGCCGCGCAAGCTCCCATTATTGTGCACGATAGGGCCGTGGGCTCCGTGCGCGTGTGGGTGCTGGGTTCCGACACGCTGCTGCGCTCCACCGACGAAGAATTCCGCAGCAAGTCCTACCAGGCCATGCTGTTCGCAGCCGCCATGGCCATCTTGCTGGCCTCGTGCATCGGCTTCCTGTTCGCGCGCAACCTGGTGAGTCCCATCAACCGCATGACGAAAACGGCGAAGGCCATCAAAGAAGGCGACCTGTCGGCGCGCACCGACCTCCATGGTGACGACGAGATAGCCCGCCTCGGCGAAACGTTTGACGAGATGGCCGACTCGGTAGAGAAGGACCGCGAACTTGAGCGGCGCCTGACTACCGACGTGGCGCACGAGCTGCGTACACCGCTTATGGCCATCCAGTCCACGGTGGAGGCTATGGTCGACGGCGTGTTCGAAGCCGACTCCGAGCACCTGGAAACGGTAAACTCCGAGGTGCAGCGCTTGAGCCGCCTGGTAGATTCGCTGTTGAAACTGTCACGTCTGGAAAACCGCGCCAACCCCATGAAGGAAGAGGTCGTGGACGTGGGGCAGCTGATCAGCGGCATTATTGCCACGCATGATGCGTTCGTTACCGACTCGGGCCTTTCGCTGGAATACGTTGCCGACGAAGGCGTGCGCGTGCTGGGCGACGCGGACATGATTCGCCAGGCCACGGCGAATCTCATCTCGAACGCCGTGCGCTACACGCCCGAGGGCGGCCACATCACCGTCAGCGTGAAGCGCGGCGACATTATGGCCTCCATCGCTGTGCGCGATACGGGCATCGGCCTCACGCCCGAGGAATGCAAGATGGTGTTCTCCCGCTTCTGGCGTGCCGACGCCGGGCGCAACCGCGAAAGCGGCGGTTTGGGCATTGGCCTGGCCGTTGTGAAGGAAATCGTCGACCGTCACGGCGGCTGGGTGCAGGTGGAAGGCCGCAAGGATGAAGGCGCCTGCTTCACCATTCATCTGCCGCTGTACGACGAGGGCCGGCAGCTCAAGCCGCGCCAGCAAAAGCAGTCGAAGGTGCCCAAGGGTTCAAAGGCCAAAGAAAAGCCGCAAAAGTCCCGAGCCAAGGGCAGAAAGTAGCCAAACTGCGCGATAATAAGCGCCGTGAACGAGCGCCGCGCTCCGGGGGCGGAGGCGTAGCGAGCATCTGATGAAAGGACACGTACCAACCATGACCGGAATCGACATCAAGCCCGACGCGCAAGGCAAAGTGCGCGATCTCTACGATCTGGGCGACAAGCTGCTGTTGGTGGCCACCGACCGCATCTCGGCGTTCGACTACATTTTGGAAGACGAGATCCCGCACAAGGGCGCCGTGCTGACGCAACTGTCGTGCTTCTGGTTTGAGCTGTTGGACGGCGTGGTGGAGAATCACCTGATCAGCGCCGACGAGGCCGACCTACCCGAGCAGTTCAAGCCTTACGCCGATTACCTGCGCGGTCGCTTCATGCTGGTGAAGAAGGCCGACATGTTCCCCGCCGAGTGCATCGTGCGCGGCTACCTGGCCGGCAGTGGCCTCAAGGAGTACCAGAAGCAGGGTACGGTGTGTGGCATTCAGCTGCCCGAGGGCCTGGAGAATTCCTCGAAGTTGCCGGAGCCCATCTTCACGCCGTCCACGAAGGCCGACATTGGCGACCACGACGAGAACATCAGCTTCGAGCGCTTGGTGGAAATCATCGGCGAAGACGACGCGACGCAGCTGCGTGACCTGGCACTGAAGGTGTACACCACGGCGCGCGACCACGCGGCCGAGCGCGGCGTGATTATTGCCGACACGAAGTTCGAGTTCGGGCGCATTGATGGCAAGATTATTCTGGCCGACGAAGTGCTGACGCCCGATTCGTCGCGCTTCTGGCCGGGCGACGAGTACGCGCCGGGCAAGGATCAGCCCAGCTTCGACAAGCAGTACGTGCGCGACTGGCTCACCGCCAACTGGGATCGTCAGGGCAACCCGCCCCGCCTGCCCCAGGACGTCATCGAGCGCACCAGCGAGAAGTACATTCAGGCGTACGAGAAGATTACGGGTAGGAAGTTCGCTTACTAGTAAGTGAGAGTGCGCAGGTTGACCGTAGGGCAAGGGTTCTCCCCTTGCCGCGAAAGTGCGGTTGACCTGCGTGCTTTTTGACAGACGACGGCAAGGACGGAACCCTTGCCCTACGGAGAGATCATTATGTCGCAACGCAATCCTATGAACGACCGCTATCAGACCGACGAGCGCCGCGGGCAAACCCGCAAGAGCGCCGCGGCCATGAAGCCTAAGACGAAGGCCGCCGCCACGGTGCGCGTGGCTCCGCCGCAAAAGACGAAGCAGCAGAAGAAGGCCGAGAAAAAGGTGGCCCGCGCCAAGCAAGCTGAACTCGACCGCAAGTATTACAACCCGCCGACGCCCCAGTACAAGCGTCTGCGCAAACTATGGTGGGGCCTGCTCATTGGTGCCATCGCGCTCACGGTGCTGTCCTGGTTCGGCCGTACGTTCCTACCCGAGGCCGCCACGTACGTCACGCTGGGCTTGGCCTACGCCTGCATCATCGGCGCCCTGTACGTCGACTTCTCCAAGATTCGCAAGGTGCGCCGCGCGTACCAGGAGGAAATGGAGAACCGCAAGTCCAAGGAGCAGCGCGCGCTGGAGAAGCAGCAGAAGGCCCAGCAGAAAAGCCTCAAAGAGCAGGAGGCTGACAAGGCTGAGGAAGCTGAGGCCGAAAAGCCCAAGAAGCGCAGCCTGTTCGGCAGCGGTTTCCGCCTGTCAAAGGCCGAGGAAGCCAAGGTGGAGAAGCAGGCTTCCAAGAAGGGCCAGGCAGATGGCGAGGGCGCGAGCGCTGATGCTGACGCAGGCGCGGACGAGGGCGAGTCTGCGTTCAAGCGCGCGAAAGCAGATGTCGCCAAGGCCGAGAAGGCCGCCAAGGAGCAATCCCAGCAAGCGAAGTAGGCGCGATAAAGGAGAGAGAGGGACTCATGGTTTCCCGTGTCTATGTGGAGAAGAAGCCCGGCTTCGACGGCGAAGCGCGCGCGCTCGCGCACGAGTTGCGTGACATCCTGGGCATAGAGCACCTTGAGGGATTGCGCCTGGTGAATCGCTATGACGTGGAGGGTATCTCCGACGAGTTGTTCTCGCAGTGCGTGCCCACGGTGTTCAGCGAGCCACAGTCTGACGTGGCCACGCTGGACATGCCCGACGCGCGCGGAGCGGCGGTGTTCGCGGTGGAGTATCTGCCGGGGCAGTTCGACCAGCGTGCGGACTCTGCCAGCGAGTGCATTCAGCTGATCAGCCAGGGCGAGCGGCCCGAGGTGCGCAGCGCGAAAGTGTATCTATTGGAAGGCGCCCTCACCGACGAGGACGTGGCCGCCATCAAGCGCTACGTGATCAACCCCATTGAGGCGCGTGAAGCGTCGCTTGAGCCGCGCGACACGCTACATATGGAACAGCCCGTGCCCGGCGCGGTGGAAATCATTAGCGGGTTCCTGGACTTGGACGAGGCGGGGCTCGCGGCGTTTCTGGACGAGCGCGGCCTTGCCATGGATCTGGCCGACCTCACATTCTGCCAGCAGTATTTCGCCGAGGAAGGGCGCTGTCCCACCATCACCGAAATCAAGATGATTGACACGTACTGGTCCGACCACTGCCGCCACACTACGTTCGGCACCGTGCTGGACGACGTGGTGATTGAGGACGAGGCCGTGCAGAGAGCGTTCGAGCGCTATTTGGAAATGCGTCACGATCTGGGCCGCGACGAGAAGCCGGTGTGCCTCATGGACATGGGCACCATCGGCGCGCGCTGGCTGAAGGCGCAGGGTACGCTGACCGGGCTCGACGAGTCCGAAGAAATCAACGCCTGCACCGTGAAGGTGAAGGTTGACGTGAACGGCGAGGAGCAGGATTGGCTCTACCTGTTCAAGAACGAGACGCACAACCACCCCACCGAGATTGAGCCGTTCGGCGGCGCGGCCACCTGCGTGGGCGGCGCCATTCGCGACCCCTTGAGCGGTCGCAGCTATGTGTATCAGGCTATGCGCGTGACGGGTGCGGCTGACCCGCTGGTTCCTGTGAGTGAGACGCTGCCCGGCAAGCTGCCGCAGCGCAAGCTGGTAACCACGGCCGCAGCGGGCTACTCGTCGTACGGCAACCAGATTGGTCTGGCAACAGGCCAGGTGAACGAGCTGTATCACCCGGGCTATGCCGCTAAGCGCATGGAAATTGGCGCGGTGGTGGGTGCCACGCCAGCCGACCACGTGCGTCGCGAAACGCCGGCGCCGGGCGACGTGATTGTGCTGTTGGGCGGACGCACCGGACGCGACGGCATCGGCGGTGCGACGGGTTCGTCGAAGGCGCACAAGATGGGCTCGCTTGAGAGTTGCGGCGCGGAGGTGCAGAAGGGTAACGCGCCTGTTGAGCGCAAGATTCAGCGCCTGTTCCGCCGCGGTGACGCGTGTCGTCTCATCAAGCGCTGCAACGATTTCGGCGCGGGCGGCGTATCCGTGGCCGTGGGCGAGTTGGCCGACGGCCTGCACATCGTGTTGGACCGCGTGCCGAAAAAGTACGATGGACTGGACGGCACCGAGCTGGCTATTTCTGAGAGCCAGGAGCGCATGGCCGTGGCGCTAGCGGCCGAGGACGTGGATACGTTCATTGGCTACGCGCATGAGGAAAACCTTGAGGCCACGCCCATTGCGACGGTTACCGAAGAGCCGCGCGTGCGCATGGAGTGGAACGGCGACACCATCGTGGATGTCAGTCGCGCCTTCCTCAACAGCAACGGCGCGCCGAAGCACCAGGTGGTGCGCGTGGTGCCGGGTGGTACCTACGAGCGCACGTGGGAGGGCGACACGCTGGCCGAGCGCATGGGCGCGCTGGTGAGCGACCTCAATGTGTGCTCGAACAAGGGTCTGTCCGAGCGCTTCGACTCCACCATTGGCGCGGCTACGGCGCTCATGCCGTTTGGCGGCTCGCGCCAGCTAACGCCCGCGCTGGCCATGGTGGCGAAGTTGCCCGTGTTTGGCGAAACCACCACTGTGAGTGGCATGGCCTGGGGTTTCAACCCCTACCTCACCGAGGCCGACCCGTTTGTGGGATCGTACGTGGCCGTGGTTGAGAGCGTGGCGAAGCTGGTGGCCGCGGGCTTTGCGCGCGAGGACATGTACCTCACATTCCAGGAATACTTCGAGAAGTTGCGCGACGAGCCCGAGCGCTGGGGCAAGCCGGCCGCGGCCGTGCTGGGCGCGCTGATGGCTCAGGTGGACTTGGGCGTGGGCGCTATCGGCGGCAAGGACTCCATGTCCGGCAGCTTCGAGCAGCTGGATGTGCCACCGACGCTGGTGTCGTTCGCGACGGCCGTGGGGTCGGTGGAGCGTGTGACGTCGCCCGAGTTCAAGCAGGCCGGCAGCCGCGTGGTGCGCATTGCGCCCGCGAGCTATAACGGCGTGTTGCCCGATGCCGCAGGGCTGTTGGAAGCGAGTGCGCTGGTGGAGCGCTTGATTAGCGATGAGTTGGCACTGGCTGTATCCACCCCAGGCTACGGCGGCACCGCCGAAGCCCTGTTCAAGATGTGCGTAGGCAACGGCATCGGCGTGCGTTTGACCGATGGCATGGAAGCCGACGACCTCTTCGCGCCCGCGTACGGCAGCTTCCTGATTGAGATGCCTGCGTGCGCTGAACTTCCTGAGTCGTCGGATGCCGTGCGCATTGACGAGCTGGGCGAGACAACCGAAGCCTACGAGTTTGTAGCCTGCGACGAAACCCTCAACCTGGCCGAACTGCAAGAAACATGGGAAGCCAAGCTTGAACCCGTGTTCCCGTATCGCTCGAAAGATACTCGTTCGGAAGCGAGCGCAAGCAACACCCCCTGTCATCCTGAGCGGAGCGAAGCGGAGTCGAAGGATCCCGTGCGGCGCCAGCCGTCTTCCTCGCCAGTGGAGCCGGTCGAACTCATCTCCCATCGCGACGCCATTCCGCTTACGTACAACGGCACCATCGCGCGTCCGCGCGTGGTCATCCCCGTGTTCCCGGGCAACAACTGCGAGTACGACAGCGCCCGCGCGTTCGAACAGGCCGGTGCTGTGGTGGAAACGCTCATCGTGAACAACCTCTCGCCCGAGAAGGTGGCCGAAAGCACCGAGGCGCTGGTCAAAGCCATCAATAACAGTCAGATCATCATGATCCCCGGCGGCTTCTCCGGCGGCGACGAGCCCGACGGCTCCGCGAAGTTCATCACAGCGTTCTTCCGCGCTCCTGCTGTCACCGAGGCGGTGCGCGACCTCTTGCAGAATCGCGACGGCCTCATGCTGGGCATCTGCAACGGCTTCCAAGCGCTCGTGAAGTTGGGTCTCGTGCCGTTCGGCGACATTCGCCCGATGGATGAGGATTGCCCGACGCTCACGTTCAACGAAATCGGCCGTCACCAGAGCCGCCTCGTGCGCACGCGTGTGGCGTCGAATCTGTCCCCGTGGCTCGCCCGCTGCGAGGTGGGCGACATCCATACGGTGCCAGTGAGCCACGGCGAGGGTCGCTTCGTTGCTAGCCCCGAGGTGCTGGCCCAGCTGCAAGCGAACGGCCAAATTGCCACGCAGTACGTGGATGCCAACGGTATGCCGTCGATGGACCTTGACGTGAACCCGAACAGCTCCGTGCTTGCCATTGAGTCCGTGACCAGCCCCGACGGCCGCATCCTCGGCAAAATGGGCCACAGCGAGCGCCGCGGCAACGGCCTCTACCAAAACGTCCCCGGCAACCAATGGCAACC
The DNA here is from genome assembly GCF_030077735.1 of Gordonibacter faecis. Classification (NCBI taxonomy): domain Bacteria; kingdom Bacillati; phylum Actinomycetota; class Coriobacteriia; order Eggerthellales; family Eggerthellaceae; genus Gordonibacter; species Gordonibacter faecis. The sequence goes on from NZ_JASJEU010000008.1 coordinate 122,270, forward strand.
CCTCTTCGAAAGCGGCATCAGCTACTTCACCGACTAGGCTGCCAGCATTTCAAACCTTTCAAGGGCGGCGCATCCTATGGGTGTGCCGCCCTTGGTATACTGGGGGTATGCGGCCCGCGAGAGAGGTGGTTGGGATGAAGATCCTGGGTATGGGTGTACCTGAATTGGTATTTATCTTCTTTAGCTTTCTGCTTCCTGTTGGAGTGATACTGTTCATTGTGTGGCTTGTTTTGAAGCGCCGTAGCACCGTCGATGAAAAGCAGCGGGCGAGCGCAGCGGCATATCAGCGACTGGCGCAGCTTGATGATTTGCGCAAGCGCGGTGCCCTCACCGAAGAAGAGTTCGCCCAGAAGAAGCAGCAGATCATGAATGAGTTGTAGGAGGCGCTATGGGCTTTCTGGAATCGTTCAATCGCGGACTTTCGGGCGACGATCAGTACGAAATTGCCGGCCGCATTGTGGCGTGCTCCCACTGTGGTGGCGAGGAATTTGACGAACGCTCGGCGCAACTCAACACGGCGGGCTTATCGTTCCTTGACCTCGATTGGGCCAACCGCAGCGCCACGGTCCTTGTCTGCAAACACTGCGGCCACCTGGAGTGGTTTCTCTAAAACAAGTGTGACGCGCCTCGCGCTAACGAAGAACCTTCCACTTCTGCAGTTCTCGCTGAAGGGGAATGATGAAGCGCGCCGTGGTTCATCTTGTCTCTGGGCATGAAAAAGGGGCTTGACATTTAATTATCTTGCCCCTGATCTGGGGTTATATTATTACAAAACCACCTAAAAGTCCAGTCGTGTGTTCTTTTGGAATACGCGGTATATATACGTGCATGCTTTTCACGGGTTCGCTTTCGGCGTGAAAGTGGGCAAAACGGGCGCGAAGGGGACGGGTGATGTGGTTGGGTGGAATCAGCTTGGCAAGGGCACTGCTGGGCACGTCGGTGCGCGACGAGTTGGCGGCGTGCAACGCGGCAACGGTGGCGCATGGTCTCAGCTTGACCGAAGAGCAAGCCGCGGGCCTCACCGCGCGACGGCGCGAGGCGCTGGCGGCAACGGGGCGTGTTGAATTCGGCCGCGGTGTGTTGCGCGACATCGCGCAGGGGTTCTGCGATTCTCCCCACGTGCGGCAAGAAAACTACGAGGAAACGCTTGCGGCTGTGCAAGACACGTTCTACCGGCGCAAAGAGGAAGCCGAAGCCTGCGGCGGCATGGCAGACGACGAGCTGATAGAGGCCTTGCGAGCGGCGTTCGACGGTCAGGCAAACGGGTCGCTCGATGCGCTGGACGACATTTCGTTGCCAGCGCTACAGCAGTGGGCGAAGCAGAAGCAGGCAGGCGACTACGATGAAACTACGCAGCGCGAGGCGGAAGAGGAGCAAGACTTTGACGAATACGAACCCCTGCGCGACGAACTCGACCGCGTCTACGAAACGGGGCGCGACCAGCGTCCCAGCAACGAATTCGCGGCCAGCTACTACGATGGCTACAACGAACTCTATCGCGTTGGGTTCGACGCGAACAGTCGCATCGGGGGCTCGTCGCTCTCCTGACGAAGCGCTGGCAGCATTCCAGGAACAGCTATGGGCCCTGATGGCGAAGCAGGTAAGCCTGTTCACGTTGGGGGAAAGCACCTCGCTTCCCGAATACGACGCGCACCGCCTGCTGGCGTCTACCTGTTTTGTGCTGGGCATTGATCCGGACGACCCCGACGAAGAGGCTGTATGTGCGGTGGTAGAACAGGGTGCAGAAGCGGTGTTCGCGCGCAATCTGGCGTACCTTGAGGCCGAGACGCGACGCGCGGGCGAACTCTGGAAAGAGACGTGCTTGGCCGTGCCGCTTTTGGAAAGCATCGCGCTGAAGGACACGCTTGAGAGCCTGCGCGCTTTTCCCGCGCGCTACCAGCCGCGGTTTTTCGCACATGAGATTCCCGCAGACATCGACTATCCCTTGTCCTGCCCCGTGCCGGAAAGCACGAAGGGCGTGAACTATGTGACCGCCTATCTGGAACAACTGAAGGCCGAATGCCTCTTCATGCAGGTGTTTGACCGCGCTCGGTGCCACGCGGTGCTTCGGGCGGTGCATCCGCAGTATGGCGAACTCATCCTCAATCTCTTTGAGCCGGTGGTGGCCACCGCGGTGGGTTGTGCGCTGGCCGGGTGCTCGGTGCGAAACCTCACGCTGAGCGATGACGACCGGGCGCGCATAAAATCCCTGCTCAGAGAAGCTTCGCCGCGACACATGAAGAACTTTCTAGATGAAGCGGCCCTTACGGCTTGTGACCAACTTGGATTCCATGCAGCCCCCGCGAATAGTCCTGACGTCACCAACAACCGCATCCGAAACGCCGTCCGTCAGGTAGCCATCAACCTTATCCCTCGCCTCCGCGCAGCCCTCCACCACGACACGCTCAACGGAGTTTTCCCCAGCTGAAACAAAGACTGTCAGCGCTACCACGGGATAAAAGCGTGACGCGCTTCGCGCTGGCTATTACACCAAAAGATGTTTCCTCTTCCAATCAGTATGGCGAGGACATATTGCGAATCCTTCGAAGAGCGCCTCTTCGAAGGATTCCTGCGTGCCCAAGTGGGCTTCCGTTTGTAGCAGGGGGAGTTGCGGGTTTGAGTGTCTAGCGCGTATAGTGAGGTTCAACGATACGCTGAATCACCGGGTGGTTGAATCGGCGGGTCGTAGCGGCGGCGCGGCCGTCGATTCCTCTTGAAAGGAGCTCGTCATGAAGTTGAGACCTGCCCCGTCCCTTGTTGTCCGCTGCGTAATTGCATTGTCCCTGGTGGCGGGTCTTGCGCCTTCGCTTGCGCTGGCCGACGAAACGCCGTCGGGTGGCAATCAGCTGGTGAATAACATCGCGCAAAACACACGCGCATCCCTTGAGCGTGTGCGCGCAACGGGAAGCGCCGCCGCTTACGCCGACCCGGCTACGTACGCGTTCGTCGACGATGGCGACGTGGCCCCGCTCACCTCCTACCCAATGAACGAAAAGTTCGACTTGCGCGACCGCAACGTGGTCACGCCTGTAAAGCTCCAAAACCCGTGGGGCACGTGTTGGGGGTTCGGCGCTATTGCTGCGTCGGAGACCAGCATTCTCTCTGAGTTGGGCTGGGGTGCCGATGACCTCGATTTGTCCGAACTCCACCTGGCCTGGTTCTCGCACACGCCGCTACCGTTGGATGACGAAAGTGGCCAGGGCGGCGAGGGCTACTATACCGCCAGCAACGGTGCAAACGACCGGTTGGATACGGGTGGGTTCGGCTTCACGGCCACCTCGGTATTTTCTTCTGGCATTGGTCCTGTTCTGGAAAGCGACGTGCCGTACCGCAACAAAGAAGGCATAACGGAGAATAACTCAAGCGGCACGCCGGTCTATTACTCGCGGGAGGGTAACTGGTCGGTCGACGAAAGCCTGCGCTTCGTGCAGGCGGTGGAACTGCAAGAGAGTTCCGTCCTGCCCAGTCCGGCGGCCAAGAATGTCAACGGTGAGTATGAGTACAACGCTTCCGCGACGGCGGCCTTGAAGGGCGAGCTGTTGGACGGCCGGGCAATCAGTGTTGCGTTCTGCGCAGACACGTCGCGCCCCGGCCAGGAAACACCTGCTCAGTACATCAATTTGGACACGTACGCGCACTACACCTACGACGATGCGTACGCCAACCATGTGGTCACCATTGTGGGTTGGGATGACACATATTCTAAGAGCAACTTCCTGGAGGGCCACCAGCCGCCGGCCGACGGCGCGTGGATAGCGAAAAACAGCTGGGGCTCCAGCGACGAAGAATTCCCGAACAAGAATAAGTGGGGCATCAATGACAGCGGCTACTTCTACCTGTCCTATTACGACCGCAGTCTGGCGGATTTAGAGACGTTTGATTACGACACCACGGAACTTGCGACGGGCGATGCGGCCGAAAGCTACTACCTTAACCAGTACGATTACCTGCCTTCCGATGGTGTGACCGCGCATCACGAAGCAACGCCGGTGAGCATGGCAAACGTGTTCGAATCCAACGAGGATCAGATTGTGCGCGCGCTGTCCTGTGAAACGGCCACGCCGGGTACGGAAGTGACCTACGAGGTGTACCTGCTAAAAGACGGGTTCGCAAATCCGCGAGACGGTGAACTGCTGACGACGGTGAACATGAGGTATGCCTACGGAGGGTTCCACCGCATTGACTTGAAGGACAAATGCTACATTCCTGCCGACCAGAAGTTCTCGGTGGTGGTGACCGAGAAGGTGGGTGACCAGTACGCGTTTTTGGTTGACTCCGCCATCAACAAAAATGGCTATGACCAGTTGACCAGTCAGGGCATTGAGCTGACCCACTACAACGTAGGCGTGGTGAATCCGGGCGAGAGTTTCGTGTACACCGATGGCGAATGGATCGACTGGCACGACGCCATCACCGACATCAAAGCCGCGACGGGCAACGAGGCAGACTTCGACAACTTCCCGCTGAAGGCGTACTCGGACCCTATTGGTCTTCCGCCGTCGGGCTTTTCCGACGTACACGAGCGCGAATGGTACTCCGGCGTAGTTGATTACGTGGTGAGCAACGACATCATGCACGGCTACGCGGGCACGGACTTGTTTGGGCCGAATGACACGTTGAAACGTCAAGATTTGGCGTGCCTATTGTTCAACTACCTGGCGCCGGAGGAAGCGGCTCTGTGGCAGGGCGAGGCGTGGAAGGATGCGACGTGCGAAACGCCGTTTGTGGATGCGCAGGAACCGGCCTACTATATCCCGGCGCTGAACTGGGCCTACAAGGCGGGCGTGCTTGCGGGGTATGATGATGGCTCCGGGCGCTTCGGCGTGGGGGATACCACCAGCCGCGAGCAGCTGGCCGTGGTGCTGATGCGCGCTGCGCAGCTTAACGGCGTGGGGCTGCTGGCCGCGCTTGATGACTTCCCTGACGCGGGCGAGGTGAGCCCCTGGGCCCGTGAGTCAATAGCGTGGTGCGTGGATAACGGCCTCATCACCGGCAGTGACGGCCACCTGCTTCCCGCCAAGGAAGCCACCCGCGCCGAAACCGCAAAGATGATCAGCGTGTTCGACCAGCTGCGCAAAGGTTAAGTTCATAGGGCAAGGGCTCTGCCCTTGTCCGGTCAGCAAACACAAACTTGTCAGGTCAATTGTAGTTGACGGCAAGGGCTCTGCCCTTGCCCTATGGTCAACCTGGCAGGTGAGGCTAGGCCGAGGCTTTTGGCTTTGGCGTGAAGCGCTGCACCAACCCTTGCGTTGCTTCGCGCGCCGCCGTTTCCGCAAGGGAGCCCAGCGCGTTTACCAGCACGTCGCGGGCGCCCTCGTCCAGGTTCTTTGCCGCCTCGCCCAGCAGCGCGATGGACTTCGTGCCGCCCGAGAGCACCTCGGTGGCGTCGCGTGCGCCCGAGGCCTCGAACGCCCGGAACAGGGCGTCCACCACCACGGCCGCTTCCTCGTCCGAGAACCGCGCGAGCCACTGGGTTATCACCGCGTCGGTGAAACGCGCGCTGTCGGTGAGCCCGTGCACGTACACGAAGTCGTCGCCTTCCACGTCCCACGTGAACACGCTGTGCTGCTGCACGCCCTTGTCCGAGCTGTGCACCACCTTTAAGTCCAGGTCAGCGGGCGAATCCATAAGCATGCCCACCACGGAATCCTGCGGCACCGTCTTGTGCACGCGGTCGCGAATGGCGGCGTATTCGGCGTCGGTTACCATGCCGGCCTTGAAGCCGGGGCCGTCGTGCGTGAACACGCGCTCGATGCGGCTTTGCACCTCCGGCTTCGCGCGCAGCGCTGCGTACAGCGCAAGGTTGCCGCCCTTGGAGTGACCGCCCACGAACAGGCGCTTCGGCAGTCGCGGCGCCACGGCCTCCAGGTAGCGAACGGCCTGTTCCTGCGCGGGAACAGGCGCGTCGTACACCATGTTGAAGTTCTCGCGCCACCCGGTGAACGAGGTGTCCGTGCCGCGAAAGCCGATGTAGGCGAACTCCTTTTTGTACACGAACGTCATTGCCGCGAACTGCGTCTGGCGTTCGGTGTCGAAGAGGCTCAGGTAGTCGCGCACCGCCATGGTGCGGAAGCGCGGGCTAGCGGCCAAGGCGAACAGGTTTTGTTTCACTTGCTCGGGCGCCAGGCCAGTGAACATATCGGCGAAGAGTTCGGTGCGCAACGCGTCGACGAAATGCACCGCGCGCGAGGTGGGAGACAGCAGGTTCTCCACGATAATGCCCAGGTCAAGGAACGATTTGCGCTCGCGCAGCGCCGGCACAATGCCCTCGGCCCGCACCATGCAAAACTGCGACAGCGCCGCCGAGTCCACCGGATTAAACGGCTTCTCATCAAACGAGGCAAACTCAGTTCCCAAATACTCCAACAGGTTCATAGGCGTCCTTCCCGAGGCGGGTAGTTCCATTGTACGCCAAGGAAAAAGCGCGACGCGCTCACGAGTTGGCTATTGCATGCAAAGGGACTGACCCCGCGGAATCAGGTCAGCCCCTTGTGGCCCACTTCGGGCCGGCCCCCGCGAGGGGGGATATGTAGCCCGTGAAGTGGGCCTATGCCGCGTGCGGACGGGGCGCGCGCGGACAACACGACGCGCGGGTGCCTCGCTTACTGGTTCATCGAGGAGCCGCTCTGCCCGTCGTCGGTGTTGTTGCCATTCTTCTGGTCGTACTCGTCCTGCGTCATGACGTCCACCACGTTCACGGTCATCTCGACCACGTTCAGGCCGGTCATGTCCTTGATGTCCTTGCTCACAACGTCCTTGATCTGGTCGAACACGTCGGAGGCGGACTTGCCATACTCCAGGATGATGTCCAGGTCAACCTTGGCGTTCTGGTCGTCCACCACGTCGGCGTCCACGCCCTTGGTCTTGTCGCTGCCGCCCAGGCCTTCTTGGATGCGGGACAGCACGTTGCCGCGCATGTCAATGATGCCGTCAATCTTCTGCGCGGCCTTGGAGGACACCTTCTCCACAACGGCCTCGTCAATTACTAGCTTGTACTGCGGCTCGGCTTTCACGTCGTCGGCGCCGGACGCGCTCATGTTCTCCATCGAGTCGAAGTCCATCGACGCGTACGGATCGTAGCTGCTGGTGGAATTGGAGGTAGAGGGCTGGGTCATAGTTGCTTGGCTCATGGTAGTTCCTTTCTTTCATCGTGCGATTTACCTGCGGAAACGGAATGTGCGGAACGTGCGGCGCCGCCTCTCGACGGCGACCCCGCCACACGACAGAAGGTCGCGCGCCGGGGGCGGGGCGGCACGGAGTCGCTAGTTGAAACGGTCAAGGAGGTTTCTCATCTGCTCACGCGTTGCGCGGTCGCCGTCACGGTACCTGCCAATGACAACGCCCACAGCTGCGAACACGGCCAACAGTACGGTCGGCCAGAAACCCACAATAAGAATGAGGGCCGCCGCCACAAAACCGATGATGCCGTACACCACCGCATGGGTGTTGTTCTGCACATACGGCGAGACAGCGCGCTTGAAGCTTGCGTACACGCCGCGGTCCTTCGCCTCGGATGCCGTGTTGGCAACCACGTCGGAGGGCGTGTTCGCCGGCCGCTGTTGCTGCTGGCCGCCGCGTGAGGCGGCTTTGGCGTTCCCGCCATTCATCTTCATTGCCGATTGGGTCATTTTTGCCACCTCCTTACTTGGTCACGGCGTGCGCCGGCACCGGCTGAGTGTGGTGCTGACGATTCGTGTCCTCGGAGTACTTCGTGGCCTGCTGCGTGAAGGCCGGGGTTACCACGTCGGCGTCGCCAGCGAACGTGATGCGCACGGAGTCAACGGGGTAGCCGGTGAAGGCCTCCAGCGTTGCGGCGATCTCGTCCTGCAGCTTCGCGCCCAGTTCGCCCAGCTCAGCGTTGCGGCCGGGGTCAATCTTGGCGTGGATGGCCATGCGCGGGTCGTGCTTGTTGGTGATGTCCACCTTCACGTTCTTGGTGGCCAGGCCATGATGCGAATCCACCACGTGCTTCACCGTTGACTGGATGGCGTTCTGCGTGATAGCCACGCTGCCGTTGTCGCGCTCAAGTTCCAGCTGCGCGTTCTTGCCGGGGGCCGTGAGGGCGCGAATGAGCACCACCAGAAGGCCAACCGCCGTGATGCCCAGGAGCACCGCTTCCACCACATAGAACCACGGCATGGACATGAGCCACGCAATGGCGGGGAACAGCGGCTCCCACGCAAACCACAAGGCCGCGAGCACGCCGATGCCAAGCACTGCGGCAACGACGAACACGATCATGCAGAAGCGTTTGAACTTTCCCATATGTGCCGCCTTTCTTTCTCGTGCGCGCAACGCAGTGTGCGGCGCGCCATCGGATAGAGTGCGACCACTCTAGAAGAAAGGATTGGCAGGGGTAACTGGTTGTACGGAAGTGCGGCCGGGCTATTGCCTTCACGTTAGCCACTCGGTAAGTAGGCTATTCGGGAGGCCAGTGAGTGCGCGAATGGTCCCACTGGCGGCGGCTGGGCTGCGTGTGTTGGTGTGGCGGTTAGAGAAGTTCGGTGAGTGTGAAGAGTTGAGGCTGGGGGATGGGCTCGGGCGGGACCTCGTGGAATTCGAAGGGCTCGTTCGCACGGGCGCGTATGGCGGCGTTGAACGCGAGTTCAGCTTCTTCGAGGTTCTCAACAGGTGCTATAACGTAGGTCTTCATCTCGGTGGAGCCATCTTTATAGGTGGCGCTGAGGTGAAGGCGCGCTTGTGCCAGCATATCTGCGTATATGCGCAGAAGGCGAATGTGAAGGGTGTCTTGTAGCTCGACGTTCCGGTTGCGGGTGTAGCTGTAGAATTCGGCTCTCTCTGCGTCGTACAGTTCGGCCAGTTCACCTTCCAGCGGGAACGAAACGCGGAGGGCGCGCCAGGTGTGCACGCTGTCGAAGTGCTGGTCATCGTAGGGTACGGTAAAACTTTTAGCTCGGTCTATAATGGAAGAGGGGCCCTCCTGGTTCGAACCAAATTCAGTGCTGCGCGTGTAAAAAAGTATCCGATCGCCTTCCACCTCATACGTGAGCGAAGCAATGTTTGTACCGACGCAGGTCAGGTTGAACTCGTAGGCTACTGACAGGTAGCGTCGACCCTCGTCGGGTGCTTCGTCGGCATGATTGGGATCAATTTCCGGGTCGCTATGCCATACCTTTAATGCGCAGTGGTGACCGAAGTCATCCAAGCTGAGCGTGACGGTTTTCCCTGGCGTCCCCTCCGGGTTTTCGCTTGCGTAGGCGGCGAGGGCGAACATGTTAGCTGGCGCGGGGGCCGGGTTTGCGCTCGTGCTTGTTGCGTCGCCGTTGGGCCTCGCAAACAGGGAAAACGCTGCGGTGCCGCCAAGCGCAACGGCGCACGTTGCCACGAAGGCTCCCGCGACGAAGCGCCGACGGGAGACGGGCTGCGCGGTGCGCTGGTGGGCTCCCCGCTGGGTGCGGCGCTGCTGGGAGCGAACGCGCGCTTCCGCAGCGCGCACCTGCCGCACTTCATCTCGCACGGCTTGGTGCACCCGCTCCGGCATCTCGATATCGTCCATAAGCGTGCGGTAGTCGAGGCCACTATTCGCGTGTTTCATGAGAAGCCTCCTTCTCCAACAAGCCCTTGAGCTGCGTCCGCGCACGTCGCAGGCGCGAGCGCACCGTGCCGGGCAAACAGCGCACCATGCGCGCAATCTCTTCGGTCGCGTACCCTTCGTAGTAATACAGATGAACAATCAGCCGCGTGGAGACGGGAAGCTTGGCCAGCGCGAGCCCCACTTCACTCTCGCGGAAGGCGCGCACGCTTTCGCTTTCTTCGACCGCCTCCTCAAACTGCGTGTCCCGGAAGGTGTCCGTCAGGTTGTTGTGTCGCTTCCAGGCAGATCGGTGCAGGTCGCGACCGCAATTGATGGTGGTGCGGATGAGCCACGCCTTCAAGTGCTCGTCGTCAACAAACGCCGTCGAGTCCTTTAGCAGGCGGACGAACACCTCTTGGCAAAGGTCGTCCGCGTCGTGCGGCGATTGCGTCTGGCTGAGCGCAAGGCGCCAGACCGTGCTTCCCCATAAGCGCATGGCGCGCTCTATGAAGTCGTCCGATCTAAGGTGTGATTGCATGCGGTTTCTTAAGCCTCCTTGACACCAACACGAAACGCGCGAGCAGAATGTGCCGGGAACCAAGAATTATCTTACGCGCCCCGCCGAACCTTCCCGTTTTTCTGGGGAACGGGCCGGTCGGCCGGGGCGGCATGCTATCATGCTGTGAAGTAAAAGGTAGGCGCTGTTCGGCGAACCATGGAGGAAGGAACCACCCTATGAAGTGCGTTATTTCGGTTTTGGGCAAGGATCGCAGCGGTATCGTGGCCGCCGTGTCGACGGCGCTGGCAGAATGCGGCGCGAACATCGACGACATCAGCCAAACCATTCTGGACGACATCTTCTCCATGACCATGCTCACCACGCTGAACCCGTCCGTGGCCGATTTTAACACCGTCCAAGAACGCCTCGAAAAAGAAGGCGAATCCCTCGGCGTCCAAATAATCATCCAACGCGAAGACGTCTTCCAATATATGTACAAAATATAGAGGGCGAACGCAGGGAGGCCCCGCTAAGCGGGGATGAGGGATCCGCGCGGCGTCAGCTGTAAGTCTCTCGGTTGGCACCACCCGGGATTCTTCTTTTTCGGCGTTGACCGAAGGTGCTCAGGACGAGGGGTATGTCAATCCTGGCCTAACAGAGAGGGCGGGAGAAATTGGCACAGATCGCCCTTTATGTACATGTTGAGCGGCCAGGTACGGCTTCCAAAAAATGGCGAACAGGCGTTTCTTTATTGACGTCAAAAAGACCGCGGTTCCGAGAGGTGCAAATCCGTACATAAACGGCCGTTTGTGCCAATAAGAGGCAATGTGGATGTCGAAGATAGCGACCGGTATTGCCCATCTTCCGCTTCGCGCGTGCAAATAATGTGACGCGCTTGCGCGCTACTAATTACGCCAGAAACACCCCATATCCCTCGCTTTATGACGCGGGCTGACTGGCCTGATGGTTCAATTGATAGGCAGGTTGGCCGAAGGGACTGTAACAAAAGCCCTCGATCTGCTAGGTTTGATATTTGCTGAACGGCAAGGGCAGAGCCCTTGCCCAAAGGAATACCTGCGAATTAGACTTTGCCGCAACCCCGTTCGCGCAAAGTGCGAAAACCCAGATCACGAGTGTGTTCTCCGCCTGCGGCGGAGATGGCGATTCAAGAATTGTCCCGGAATGCGGAGACTCCCAGACAAGTGTTGATGACTACACTAAAATGCCCTCGTAATAATGTTAGGGAGCAGTATGTCCTTTGGCGTAATAGCTAGCGCGTAAGCGCGTCACACTTTGCGTTCGCTTCGCTAGAGTGACAAGCTTAGAAGTCAATCAAGTCGCTAACCTTCACGTTGAGTGCATCGGCAATTTTAATAATTAGTTCGAAGCTAACCCGAACTTTCCCTTGCTCGATTCGGTACACATAAGAGTGTGAGCTGGTGTGGCCTATCATGCCGGCAAGTTGGCGCTGTGTGAGGCCTTCCTCCGCGCGCTTCTTCGCAATAGCCTCGCCCAATCGGGCATATCTGCTGTCTAACGCTTCTTCCATGATTTGGAATATAGTAATCCATTTCTTACTGGATGGCATACAAATACATGCGCCCCGGCCTTTCGGTTGGGGCGCATGCTTCTTGCGGGTGTTGCTAACTACTAGTGTTCGCTAACCTTCTTATGCCTCGTACACAACCTTGCCGCCGAGGATGGTCTTTTCTACCTTGGCGTCGCGGATGTCGGTCGGGTCGGCGGAGGCGAAGCAGTCGCGGTCGAGGATGGCGAAGTCGGCGAAGTTGCCTACCTCAACCGAGCCCATCTTGTCGTCGTCATGGCTGAAGAACGCAGAGTTCTTCGTCCACATGATGAGGGCCTGGATGGGGGTAACCTTGGACTCGTCGCCCTTGGACAGCGTCTTGCCCGTGGTTTCGTCCAAGCGCGTGACGGCGTAGTACATGCCAAGCATCGGGCTGGGCGACACAACCGGGCTGTCGGAGCTGCCGCCGGCCAGAATGCCGTTGGCGAACATCAAACCAGGCGACTGGAAGCGCTCAACCTGCTCAGGCCAGAACAGCGGCTCTTCGCCCATCTGGGAGACGAGCGTCGGCTGCAGGCACACGCCCACGCCGAGTTCCTTCATGATGGGCCACTGATCCTCGTAGGGAAGCTGGTAGTGAATCAGGTAGTGACGCAGTTCCTTCACCGGGCGAATCTTATTGGCTTCCTGGAACGCATGCAGCGCACGGTCCTCGGAAAGGTCGCCGATGGTGTGAATGCCGAACTGCCAGCCAAGCTCGGTTGCCTTGCACACCAGCGCATCGATCTCTTCCTGGGAGTAAATGGTGTCACCGTAGAAGCCGGGGCGCTGACGGTACTCGCGACGCTTCATAGCGGCCGTGAAGGCAGCGGTGATACCGTCCAGCGTAACCTTGCAGCCGTTCAGCTTCAGCATGTCATCGCCAAAGCCGGTGACACAGTCCATTTCCTCAAGGCGCTGCATATTCTCTTCAAACGAACCAAACTGCGGATCGAGATAGAACATGCAGTTGGCGCGATAGGTGAGAAGACCCTGCCTGTGAGCTTCGTTGTAGATATGCATCTGCTTGTAGTTAAGGTTAGCGTCGATGGCGCTGGTAATGCCAAAGGAGTTGAGGCGCTTACCAATAAGTACGAGGCTTTCAAGATGCTCTTCGTCCGTCAGCGGAGGCTTGGTGGCAAGCATGGGCTGCAGGGCGCCGTTCTCATATAGCACGCCGTCGAGTTCGCCGTCGTCGTAATGGCCAATTTCGGCGCCTTCAGGCTGCGGCGTATCCTTCGTGTAACCGCACGCTTCGAGTGCCATCGAGTTCGCGATAAGGGTGTGAACGGACATGTGAAGCAGCAGAACGGGGTTGTTCGGCGCAATTGCATCGAGGTCGCGGCGCGTAATGAGTTCCTGGCTGTCTTCCCAAATAAGCTCGTTCCAGCCGTCGCCTTCAATCCACACGCCATCAGGAGTGTTCGCAGCCTTCTCGGCCACCGCATCAAGGATGGCCTGGCGGCTGGTCACGCCATTGAAGTCAAGGTTGAGCATGCTTTCGCCGGTCCACTTGCAGTGCATGTGGCACTCAACGAAACCAGGGGTGAGAATCTTGCCGGACGCGTCGATGATCTCGGTGTGCTCGCCAACATACTGATCCATGTCGGCGGCCGTTCCCACGGCGATAACCTTGCCGTCCTTGGCGGCCACGCCACCGTCTTCAATGATGGGGAAGTCGGTCTTGCCTTCCTTCACCTCGTCGCACGTGATGGCGACGGTGTAGATCTTGGGATGCTTAATTACCAGGTCGGCCTCGGGATACCACGTTTTCATAGTGCCTCCTCTTCGTTGTTTGGTGATCGCAAAAGTGAAGAAGCAATTTGCCTGGCGCACAAACTCACAACCCGTGCTTCGCAGGCAAAAACTGAAACTATGGTGTAACCCCCTGCGACACAGAATACGGGATGCGAATAGCAACCCGCCATCGATCTAAAGCATGATATATCTGAGCCAATTATCATACTTTCGAACGATTTCCAACCGCCCAAAGCCTTGGGTATGATGGCTCCAATCCTTCCTCGGATTATCGTTTTTTTATAACCGCACCGGCGGCGAGCGACCCGATGTCCTCGTCCGCAGGGGAGCGACAACACCCTGATAGCAGGTAGTTTTTGGTGTGTTGCGTTCGGTGCGTTTCTATCCTATGGATTCGAGAGAAGGTGTCATCAATGGAGAACACCCTTAACGATACGGAAGCCGTCGTCGAGACGTCATCAGCTGCTGAAACGCCGTCGACGGCGTGCTCCCGCAAAGAGATTCTGCCCGCGTTTTGTATTACCGTTGTTGCGGCTGTCGCGCTGTATGTTTTGATGATGTATCTGCAGCCCATGCTCATGAACAACAACTTCATCTACGATTTCGGTACGATGATGTCGGGCTGCATGGAAGGCTCAATTGAGTACTACGTTGCTTGGTTCTTCGCCGACCTGACCGAGGGTTCGTTCATCGCGGCGCTCCCGGCTTCTATCGGCATGATTATCATGGGCTTTGTGGCGGCTGCTCTTGAGCGCAAGAAGTCCAAGCACGCCGGCACGGGCGTTGCGGGCAACGGCCACATTTTCCTAGCTATGTTCCTCACCACGTGCGCTGCCCTCATCCTGGGCCAGGTTATTTACGGTAGCCTGTTCTCCAGTGGTTGGATCCCGACGTTCGCCGTCGTGCTGACCGTGCAGGTGTTTGTGATTTTCTATGGCGTGAACTGGAAGAAGATTCTCACGTCGCTCATCGTGGGTACCATTATTACGTTCCCGGTATGCTACTGGCTGCTGTATGGCATCGTGTCGCCGCTTGGCTTGCCGCTGTTCATCGCCGTGTCTGTGGGCGTTGCCATCGTGGTGCCTCTGTGCTCGCTCATTTTCCGCCTCATGCCGTGGATGGACATTCCGGCACCGGCTCCGGGTTCGAACCCCACCGATCAGAACAAGAGCAAGTTCTTCGTGCATCAGATCCTCGGCGACATCGGTCAGCTGACCATCTGGGGCAGCTCCTGGGCTACTGTTGGTATGTACATTGGCGGCATCATCGGTTGGGTCATGAACCCGCTGCATCCCGCGTACGGCTCCGGCAACTTCCCGCTGCTCATTATGGTGCAGGTTGTGACGGGCGCGCTGGCCATCCTCATTTGGTATCCCAAGTGGAAGAAGAACGGCATGGCCTTCACGTTTGCGGGCATTGTGTTTGCATCCGCTATCGTGAGTACCTATCCGCCTAGCTGGGCCATTGTTATTCCTACCATTATCATCGGCGCTGTGGTGTTCGCACCGTTGGTCGATTGGGTACTGAAGGTGTTCCGCTTCAAGGGCACGTACCATCCTATCTGCCTGATCCAGCTGTCCATCTTCACGGTGTGCGCCGCTTGGTCGTTTGCAGTGATGTACCTGATTATGCCGATGCTCGCCTAAACGGCGATCCTCACTTTGGCTTAAAGCGTTTCGCATCTGCGTTGCGCTTTGAGTAGGGCTGAAGAGCCCATTCCCCAATAGGGCCCCCGCTGCACATACCCCCGCAGCGGGGGCTTCTGTTTGGTGGGGGGCTGGGGAAGGTGCTGGTGGGGCGCGTGTGGGCGCGGCTAGAGAGCCGTGTTGTACAGGCGAGCTACCAGCGCTGTGCGCGTGGAGATGTCCATCTTGGTAAAAATATTGCGAACGTGCGATTTCACCGTGGAAAGACTGATACACAGCATCTCAGCAATTTCAGCGTTTGTGTGCCCCTTGGCAACCAGCAGCGCCACGTCGCGCTCGCGCGCGGTGAGGCCGGGAAGCTGAGGGGTATTGTTTGTTGTGTGTTCGCTCGGATTGGTGGAAGCGCCCGCGACAGCCGCCGCGCTCGCAGCGCCACCTTCGCCAGCAGGAGCGCTGGCGAGCTTGCTGGAACTCAGAGGAACAGAGGGGCTTTCCTCAGCGGTGTTGCTATCCAGCCCGCGGTAAAGCGGGGTCACCCGCAACGTGAACGACTCAGGGTCGGAGGGGTCGTCTTCCACGCGGATGCGAAAGCACACTCCCCGCGCATCTTCGAAGTCCAAATACCGGTCGGGCCCTTGGGCGGGCGTGGAACACGTCATGGTGGACAACGCCTCCTTCGTAGAAAAAATATGCCCCTGCTCCGGTAGCGACCCGGGACAGGGGCTGGGGTTACACCACGATTCTCGCTTTTGCGCACTTGCCTAGAACCTTGGTGCATTCGCGCCGTTGCCCGTCCCCTGTTCACCTCCTTGGTAAGAAACCTTCCTCGGATAAACCGGGCGGCGCACGTGCTGCTGTTATAATGCGACCTGAGAGGTTAGGATGCTATCCACCAACCGAGGTGGTTTAGAACGGGTGAGGCAACTCACCCCACAAGGATTAGAAGATTAGGTCGTGGCGTACGTTATAATCACGCCATTGACGAGGGGAAACGAAGCGCGACACGCGACGGGCTTTGGGGGCACTCATCCCGCCATCTGAGGAGGCTTAATATGGAAGCCTACGCCGGTTACCACGGCGGCATACGCAAGGTACTCCACGATGCGCGGAGTCACCCTTGGCTACTCGTGACGTTGACGGCCTACCGCACCTTCGCGGTTCTTTTGTTTGTTGAAGGGTTCTTCTTCGCCGATTCGTTTATGGTGGCGGGCTTCGAGTTTCCGCTTCTTGCGGCGTTTCTGTTTTTATGCGCGGGCGTGTGTTTGCTCTGCGCGTGCACCTTCAAGAAGATAAAAGTGTTCAGCAAAGACGAGTATCTGTGGTTCCTGGTGTCGTGCATGTTGCTGGGCGTGTTCTTCCTGTTTATGAAGGCGCATGCTGGCATGACGAACGACATGCTGGGCATGGTGACACTGGTGTTGGGCATGCTGCTGCTGGCGGTGGGCGTTATGGGTACGCACATTGAGCTGGGGCGGATTTTCGGCATGCTGGGCATGCTACCCACGCTGACGTACGGCATTGGGTCGGCGCTGGCGACGGCGGTGCTCACCCTACTCATCACGCTGTTTTTGGACGAGGTCATAAAGTGGGCGGTGACGTTTCTGCTTCCGGTCATTATTATCATGGCCTTTTACCTTGCGAAGGAAGACGTATTTCCTGACCAGCGCGACCTGTACCGCGAGCCCACGAGTGAACTCTTTATTCCGTACCGGTTCATGGCCACTTCCATTGTGCAGGGATTTGCCTTGGGCGTGCCGCTGGGGTTCCTGGCGTTCTCGGGATTTTTCGTTCAGGTGCTGAACTCTGCGGGCTATTTGTGCGCCGCGCTGCTTGCGCTTTTAGTGGTGCTGGTGTTGCAGAAAGACTTCAACCGCGCTGTGTACCAGGTGGGATTCTCTCTTGCGGGGTTGGGGTTGCTGGCTATGGGGGTGCTGGGGCCCACGTCGGCTTTGGCGGGCGTGCTGCAACTGACGGGATTTCTCTATCTTGACCTGGTGTTGTGGGGGTTGGGATCCTACCTTATTAAGAACTGTGATCAGCCGGCCATGTGGGTGGTCTCGTGCCCGTGCATGGCGCTCATGACGGGGCGTGCGCTCGGCGTGGTAGTGGGCTGCCTTGGTTTGGAAATTGCCGGGGGGGGGGGGGGGCTCACCAGCCTCTTTTCTTCTGTGTGCTGGCATTTTTGGTGGTGCTTGCGGCGCTCTTTCTATCCAGCAACGCGAATATGCGCACCGGATGGGGCTTTGTGCGTCCGGGCGAACCCGATGCAACCAAAGGCGAAAGTCGTATCTGCGAAATTATTGGCCAGGAGTATGGCCTAACGCTGCGCGAGCGTGAGATCATGCAGTGCATCGTGGGCGGAAAATCGCGCAAGGAGATTGCGGAGGAGTTGTTTATCACCTCCAACACTATTAAGACGCACTTGCACAATTTGTATGGCAAGCTGGATATTCATTCCGAAAGCGAATTGAAGAAGTTTGTAGCGCGTCGTGAGAAGATGCTTTCGACTGCCGACGACCCCGCGCTGGTGTCGTAGGCGAGGACGCGGGCGTTGGAGGGGCCGCTGGCGAGGGGGCGGTGTTGGGGGCGCTTGAGTCGTGCTAGAATTCCTGGCGAATGAAGTTGCTTGCGGTTGCGCGTTCCGGGCGAGCGCGCAGATGGGGGCATGATGACCAGGATATTCTCGCACACGCGGCCGATTGCAGCCGACGTGGTTGATGCGTTTTGCACGTTGCAGAAGGGCTTCACCGACCAGTTCGTCTATTACGACAAACAGCGCGCCTGCCGCTACTTGGGGCTGGGGCGTTGTATCGCGCTGCCCACGCTCGACGACGCCGAAAGCGAGCTGGAGGGCCCGGTGGCGCAGCCACCCATCTTTTTCTCGTTCAATCGCTTTGACGCGGAGAACCCCGCGCCCACCGATGAGCTGTTCGAGGCGTTCCCACGGCTGAAGTTTATGCTGCCGGAGATTGTGCTCATCGAGAACGAGCGCGGCACGCTTCTGCAGGTGAACTCGCTCGGCCCGGTGTACGCCGGGCGCATCGAGCGGTTCGAGCGCCAGGCGCTGGCCGCGCCGCCGCGTCAGCGCACGTCGATTCCCTATCGGTTGGAAGTTGACTCGCGCGAGGCGTGGCGCGATGCTGTGGGGGCAGGGCTTGCGGCCATCGACGAGGGGCGCGTGGACAAGGTGGTGCTATCGCGGCGCCAGAAACTGGTGGCTGAGCACCCCTTTTCGTCGAAAGATTTGCTGGTGAACCTTATTGACGGCCCGGCGCGCGGCACGGTGCTGCTGTATCGCTATGCCGACGTGTTCTTCTGCGGCTGCACGCCCGAGTTGCTGGTACGCAAGCAAGGCACGCAGCTGGAGAGCATGTGTCTAGCGGGCACGTGCCCCGCGGGCGGCTCGTCGGAGGAAGGCGAGCGCCTGGCGGCCGAACTCATGGCCGATGCGAAAAACCGCGCCGAGCACGACTATGTGGTGCAGTTCATCCGCGAGGTGTTCCGCCGCACGTGTTACGACGTGGAAGTGCCCGCTGAGCCGGGTATTCTGCCGCTCACGCACGTGCAGCACCTGTGCACGCCCGCGCGCGCCCGTGTGCTGGAGGGCGTGGATTTGTGGGAGATGAAGGGCGACCTGCACCCGACGCCCGCCGTGGCCGGCACGCCGGTGGGCGAGGCGAAGATGCTCATTCGCGGCATTGAGACGTACAACCGCGGTTTCTTTGCGGGCGCGTGCGGCTACGTGGACGGCGACGGCGACGGCGAGTTCTCAGTGGCGCTGCGCACGGGCGTGTTCGACGGCGAGATCGGCTGGGTTTACGCCGGTTGCGGCATCGTGGCCGGCAGCGTCGCCGATGACGAATACGACGAAATCTCCGCCAAACTCCGCACCATCCTGAGCGCTTTCGACGGAGAAGGTGACGCACGATGAGCGCCGCTGATCCGGCGACGACTGCCCTCTTCCTGGGCGCGTTTTTTGACGAGTTGACGCGGTGGGGCGTGTACGATGTGGTGGTGAGTCCGGGGTCGCGGTCGACGCCGCTAGCCATGACAGCTTACGAGTTGTCGCGCCGTGCGCCCGAGCGGTTGCGCCTGTTCGTGGACGTGGACGAGCGCGGCGCGGCGTTTTTCGCGCTGGGGATGGCGAAGGCGAGTGGTCGACCGGCGGCCGTGATCTGCACGTCGGGGACGGCCGTGGCGAACTACTATCCGGCGGTGATGGAGGCGAAGTCCTCGCGTGTGCCTCTGGTGGTGCTGACGGGCGACCGCCCGCCACGGCTGCAAGAGTTGGGTGCGCCGCAGACCTGTGACCAGTTGAAAGCCTTTGGCGATCACGTGCGTGCGTTTCGCCAGATGCCGCTGCCGACGGCTGACGCTGCGGCGCTCGCGTTTGCGCGCCAGGCTGCGCGGGAAGCGGTGATTGCTGCTGGTGGTGGGGCTGCTGAGGCGGCTGAGTCGCGCATCGCGGGTGCGTGCCTTGGCGGGCCCGTGCACCTCAATTTTCCGTTTGATGAACCGTTGAAGCCCGATTTTTCAGTGGAAGGCCTGTTCGAGGCGGGGCGTCGGCCGAATGTTTCACGTGAAACATTCGTTCCTGTTTCGCAGCAGCTGGCGCCGGATGCGATTGCGCGTGTGGCTGAACTGCTTGCGGGCCGTCGCGCGCTCGCGCTGGCGGGGGAAGGCACGTGTGCGACCGATGCTGAGGCGCGTGACGTACTGGCGTGGGCACACGCGTTCAACCTACCGCTTCTGGCTGACCCGCTTTCGGGCCTGCGTCGCTTCGACGACGCGCTTGTTATCGACAATTACGACAGCTTGCTGAGTGTGGGCGGCGAGGCTCCAGACGAGTTAATACCCGAGGTCATTGTGCGGTTCGGCCGCTATCCGGTGTCGAAGAAGGCTACGCAGTTCACCGCCGCCTGTGGGGCGTTGCAGGTGGTGGTAGATCCGCTGGAAACGCGCGACTGCAATGCGGCTACCGACGTGTACGTTCCGTGCGAACCGGTCGCGTTCGCGCGCTCGCTGTGCGCGGCAGCGCCAGCGGAGGCATCAATCTCCTGTGAATTCGCCGATACCTGGACAGCTGCCAACGATGCCGCGCGCGAGCGCATCGTCGCGGCAGGCAACCAGGAAGAAGGTTTCGAGGGCTCGTTTGTCCGCCGCATCCTTGAGCTCGCGCCTGAAGAGTCGTGCCTGTTCGCGGCCAACTCTATGAGCATTCGCGCGCTCGACACGTTCTATCTGAAAGGCGAGAAGCGCCTGACTGTGCTCTGCAACCGCGGGCTCAACGGCATCGACGGTACCACGTCCACGGCGCTTGGCGCGGCGCAGTCATTCGCGCAAACCACTTTCCTCACCGGCGACCTCACGCTGCTGCACGACCTGAACGCCCTCGCGCTCCAGCGCGAACTGCGCGTGCAGCGCGCCGCAGGTGGCAGCGCTCCCAGCATCATTATTGTGCTGCTGAACAATAACGGCGGTGCCATTTTCGACATGCTGCCCCAGAAGTCGGAAGACGCCTACTTCGAGCGCCTGTTCCTCACCCCGCAAGACGTGAACTTCGAAGCTGCGGCCCAGGCGTTCGCTGTGCGGTACCAGCGCACCAGGTCACTCGCCGAGTTCGACGCCGCCTACAAAAACGCACTGGGCACCCCCGGCATCACCCTCATAGAAGTCCCCATCCCCCTCCAAGGCCTCAAATCCCGCTACGCCCCCTGCTGGTAGGGGGCAGGCACGCCTCGAACATAAAGTGTGACGCGCTTCGCGCTGCCGATTACGCCAAGTGTTTCTCGCGTCCCTTGCTTTATGACGCGGGCTGACCGACGTGAAAGCAAGACCTTACAAAAGGCATAACCTCCGTAGGGGTGCTCTCCAGAGCACCCGTTCGCGCAAAGCGCGAAAACGCAGGTCACGGTTGGATTCTCCGCCTTCGGCGGAGCGGGTGCTTCCCTAAAGGGACTAGGCGCTACGCGCCGTCGCTGAGAGCACCCCTACGGAGATGGCCAAACAAGTACGTTAACCATGGGAGAGCATGCCCTCGTCATAGTGGTGGGGAGGCGCATAACATCCTGGCGTATTAGCCAGCGCGAAGCGCGTCACTCTATTGCGTAGCGGGAGTTGCAGCCCTCCCAACGAGCAACAAGTGTTGCAACAAAAAAGGGCCCCGCGTGGCAGGGCCCTTCGACATACTTTGAACAACCAAAAGCCAGACTTACATCCCCAGCAGCCCTTGCAGCGACGTGATAAAGCTGGACATGTTGCGGTAGCACATGAATAGCGTGATGATGATAATCACGACGCCCGCGCAGTTCGCGAAGATGTGGTTGCGCCATTTGCCCAGGTCTTTGCCGTTCGCGCAGTAGATCACGAAGAACGCCATGATGGGCAGCAGGATGGCGTTGGCCGCCTGCGCCACCAGGATGAGTTCGGTCGGGCTCTTCCCCAGCGCGATAGCCATGATGCAGCCCGCCAGAAGCACGATGATCCAGATCAGCTTGAAGCGCAGATCCTTCGTCGTCTTCTTCCAGCCTAGCACGCCGTTCACCGCATACGCAGCCGAGAACGACGCCGTGATGGCGCTTGAGAAGCCGGCGCACAGAAGGCCCAGGCCAATCATCCACGTGGCCCACGAACCCAGCAGCGGCTGCAGCGCCAGCGCCATGTCTTTGCCGTTTGTCACCACGGTGTCGGTGCCGTAAATGTTGGCGGCGGCGCACACGAGGATGGCCATGGAAATGATGCCGCCCAGGCCAATGCTGAGGATGGTGTCGAAGCGCGCGTCGGACACCTGCTCGGGGTCCTTGAAGCGCTCGGACGCGCCGGATGCGTGCAGGAACAGGTTATATGGCACGATGGTGGTACCAATGAGGCCCACCGCCGTCAGGATGCCCTTCGAACCTTCCTCGGGCAGCGTGGGCACAAACAGGCCGGTAGCGATGGCACCCCAGTCCGGGCTCGACGCGATGGCGGTCACGAAGAACACCACGCCCATGAACACGACGATGGCCGTCAAAATGACTTCCACCACCTTGTACGAGCCAATCCACATGGCGATGAAGGCCAGCACGCCCAGCACAATAACAATGGGAATCAGCGGCATATCAGGCATAACAGCCTGAATACCCAGAATACCGCCCGTGATGTTGCCCGTTTCGTACGCGATGTTGCCCACAAAAATGGCGATGATAACAATCACGATAGCAATCCACATGAGTGCCTTGTTGGGAATACGATCGCGAATGTTTTCACCCAGTCCCTTGCCCGAGACAATGCCCACGCGCGACGCCATCTCTTGGAAAATGATGGTGGCAACGGTGGCGAACAGAAGCGCCCATAGCATGGTGTAGCCGTAGCTGGCGCCTGAGACCGTGCAGGTGGTAACGGTGCCGGGGCCAATAAAACCAGCGGCCACGAGCGCGCCCGGGCCCACGTTTTTGAACTTCTGAGCCAGTGTGCTGCTCATACCCTCTCCTCTCTTTCGTTTCTTGAAGCGGTTGGTGCGACGATTTCTCCGTTCCGGGCGCCGCTCGGTTGTCTTCCCCCCTGCGGTATTTTCAACGCGCTGGCGCGCCGAAAAAGCGAGGGCGACCCGGTGAGATGCACCTACTTTATCAGAATAAAGACCACACGTACACGACGAACCGGCGGCCGCGCCCGTTCGAGTGGACTCGCGGGAAAGCGGCAGGGGGGCGGTTGACGCGGGTTCGTGGCCTTGGCTTGGGGCGACTCCGTGGAAAATGGCGGGAGGGGGTGCGCGAAAGCGCGTTTTAGGGGAAACTAGACGCACCATGAACGAGAGCCCTGCGAAACATACCCGCGTTGCCGCGCACCGCGCACCTGCCCCTAAGGGGAAAGGGTGGCGCGTGCTGCCGTCGGCCGTGGTAGTGGGATGTTTCTTCGCGCTGTGTATGCTGGTGGGACAGAGCTTTGCGGAAGTGGGCGACTTCTCGCAGATCATCGGCGGCTGGGGGCGCATGGGCGTCTCCGTGGCGAAGTTCGTGCTGTACGCGCTGGTGTTTGGCGTGGTGGCGAATGTGCTGTTTGAGTGTTTGGACCGGCGTGCGGCGCGGCGT
Organism: Gordonibacter faecis; assembly: GCF_030077735.1. Lineage (NCBI taxonomy): Bacteria > Bacillati > Actinomycetota > Coriobacteriia > Eggerthellales > Eggerthellaceae > Gordonibacter > Gordonibacter faecis. Next base: position 145,347 of record NZ_JASJEU010000008.1, read on the forward strand.
GCGCGGGCTTACGCTGACGGTGGCGTGCGGTCGCCCAGCGCTGGCGCGGCGCGCCAAGTGCACCTGCCAACTCGCAACCCTGCTGTGGCGTTCCTCGATAAGCACCTATTCGGCTGCGTGCTGGCGCTGCTGCTGGTTTCGTGGGGCGTGTACCTGGTGGTATTCGCGCCGGGCTCGCTCACGTACGACGGCGCGCGCAGCCTCAACCAGTTCACCACCGACACGCGCCTGGAGAACCACCACCCGGTGCTCATGAACCTGCTGTATGGCGGCATCATGAATGCCGCGCGGATGGTGGGGCCTGACAACTTGGGGCTGTTCCTTATTGTGGTGCTGCAAACGCTGGCTTTGGCCTGGGCGTATGCCGCCATCATCAAGCAGGCGCGCACGCTGGGTTTGCCGCTGGCTGTGGCCGTGGTAGCCGCTTTGTACTTCGCCCTGTTCCCTGCGTGGGGCGTGCTTGTGCAGGATGTCATCAAGGACACTTTGTTCTGCGCCGTGTTGGCGCTGTTCGCGCTTGCCCTTACGCGTGTGATAATTGCGTCGTCGCAGCAGCCTGCTACCGTGTGGCAGTGGGCACTGCTGGGGGTGGCCGCCGCGCTGGTGGCGCTCACGCGCAACAACGGTATATATATAGTAGCCCCCACGCTTCTGGCTCTGGCTGTGCTGCTTGCCGTGCGAGGCCGTCATGCGCGTGTGCCGCGTGCACCACGCGCGCCACGCCCGGTGTGGCCGCGCGCCGCAGCCGTGCTGGCGGGCGTTGCTCTTGTGTATGTGGCGCTGACCAGCTTCATCTATCCCGCCGCCGGGGTGGACATGCGCGAGGAAAAAGAGATGCTGTCTATCCCCTTCCAGCAGACGGCGCGCTGCCTGCTGGAGCATCCGGACGACGTGACCCCCGAAGAGCGCCAGGCTATCGATGCCGTGCTACCCTTCGACCAGTTGCCGCAGCTGTACGACCCTCATCTGTCCGACCCGGTGAAGGAAACGTACAAGTTGCACAACAGCAAGGTGGAAGGCAGCTTCGACTACGCCGAGCAGCATCCCGACGCGCTCAAAACCTACCTTGTGGCCTGGGCGTCCATGGGGCTGCGCCACCCGCTCACCTACGTCGAGGCCACGGTGGCGAATACGTACGCCTACTTCTATCCGGGCGAAATCATCGACTGCGAGGGCACGCGCCCCGTGCTGCTGCTTGAGCAGATTGGCGAGCCTATCAACCTCACTTACGACGTGTCCTACCTCATGCCCGCGTCGGTGGTGGACGCCGCATCAGCCGCCGTACAGGGTACGCTGGAAACCCCCGTGCTGGCATTCCTCTACTCGCCGGCACCTTACGTGTGGCTGTTTGTGCTGCTGGTGGCCTACCTAGCGCACGCGCGCCGATGGGAGGGCCTCGTGGTGTGCCTCCCCGCAGCCATGCTGCTGCTCACCGTTTTGGCTGGCCCGCTGAACGGCCACCTGCGCTACCTCATGCCCCTCATCGGCCTCCTACCCCTCATGTGGGCCTTCGCCTTCGCAACAAGAAATCATCGGGAGCGATAACAAGTACCTCGCGGCCGCAGGCAGGTCAACTGCCTTTCGTGCCACATTAAGCGTTTTCGTGCCACGTTACTTGGTATACAATTGCAACGTTTTGCCAACGGCAATTTTGTACAAGACATAACGGGGAAGGCATGGTAATGGCGAAGGTGGAGCCAGGAACAAGTGCGGGCGCAATGGAGGGCGCGCCAAGCGGCGCGAAGCGCGAGCGGTTTGGATCGCGGCTGGGGTTCATCCTGATTTCGGCCGGCTGCGCCATTGGCCTTGGGAACGTCTGGCGCTTTCCCTATATCACTGGCGAGTATGGCGGTGCGGCGTTTGTGCTGATGTACCTGGTGTTTCTCGTTATTTTGGGCCTGCCCGTGATGGTGATGGAGTTCGCTGTGGGCCGCGCCAGCCAGAAAAGCGCGGCGCAGGCGTTCGACACGCTGCAGCCGTCGCGGAAGTGGCACTGGTTCTCGTGGTGGGGCTATATTGGGTGCATGGTGCTCATGATGTTCTACACCACGGTTGGTGGCTGGATGCTGTCGTTCGTGGTGAAGATGGCCACCGGCGCGTTCAACGGCCTGGATAGTGCCGGCGTGGGCGCGGTGTTTAACGACATGCTGGCGAACCCCACTGAACTGGTGGGTTGGATGCTCGTGGTGATTGTGCTGGGCTTTCTGGTGTGCAGCCTGGGCCTGCAAAAGGGCGTCGAGCGCATTACCAAAGTGATGATGGTGTGCCTGTTGGGCATTATGTTGGTGCTGGTGGTGCGCGCAGTTACGCTGCCGGGCGGCATGGCGGGCCTCGAGTTCTATCTCATCCCCGACTTTGGCAAGCTGTTCGCGGGCGCGACGCCCGCCGAGCAGTGGGCAACGTTTGGCGATGCCGTGTTCGCGGCCATGGGTCAGGCATTCTTCACGCTGTCGCTGGGCATTTCGGCCATGGAAATTTTCGGCAGCTACATTGGCAAGGAGCGCTCGCTCACGGGCGAGGCGCTGCGCATCTGCGGGCTGGACACGGCGGTGGCGCTTATGGCGGGCCTCATCATTTTCCCGGCGTGCTTCGCGTTCGCCGTGGAACCCGGCAGCGGTCCGGGGCTCGTGTTCGTCACGCTGCCGAGCGTGTTTGCGCAGATGCCGCTGGGGCAGCTGTGGGGCGCGCTGTTCTTCGTGTTCATGAGTTTCGCCGCGCTGTCCACCATCATCGCGGTGTTCGAGAACCTTATTAGCTGGTCAATGGATAAGTGGGGCTGGTCGCGCCGCACGGCCGTGGCGCGCACCGCCCTCATAGTGACCGTGCTTAGCCTGCCGTGCGCGCTTGGGTTTAACGTGCTGGCGGGCGTGCAGATTCCTGCCATCGGCGACATTCAGTCCATCGAGGATTTCATCGTGTCGAACAACCTGCTACCGCTGGGCAGCCTGCTGTACGTGCTGTTCTGCGTGACGAAGAGCGGCTGGGGCTGGGACAACTTCCTCGCCGAAGCTGACACCGGCACCGGCGCGCGCTTCCCCGCCTGGGCAAAGCCATGGCTGAAGTTCGGCATCCCGGTGCTGATCCTGGTGATTTTCGTCATGGGTTATGTGCCGAAATTCGCCGTCTGGCTGGGCATGGCGTAGCGGCGCGCATCAGCGTGACGTGTGCGGGCATGCGGGCTCGCTACGCTGCTCGGTTTACTGGGTGCCCGCCGCTTCGGTCGCTAGGGCTTCCAGCAGCGCTTGCATCTTGGGAATGGCGGGCAGGCTGTCTAGGTCGTAGCGGGCCGCCAAGGCTTGCATGTTGGTGAAGGCGATCTGCGTGCGGCCAGCTTCGTCTTCCCATACCGCTATGCGCAAGGGCAGTTCAATCGCGATGCGCTGATCGGCCTGCATGAGGGCGGTGCCCACCGCGGGCGCGCCGAACACTACAACCGTTGTGGGCCGCAGGTCGAGGCCGGCTTCCGTGGCGTTTGCGGCGTGGTTGAACGTGGCGAATACGGGGATAGAGCGCGCCGCCAGCGCGGCTTTGAGGCGGCTGACCGTCTCAGCAACGGGCAGGTGTCCTTCGATCACGTGCAGGGTGGCGTTGGCTTTGTTGGCTTTTGGCTGGTTCACGAGGACTCCTCTCCGCGTTGCCGCAGATCGATGCGGCGATGATGCACCCACGATACCGCGTTTTCACGCGTGGGGCTCAGGTTGTTTCGCAATGGTCGCCCGGGTGCCGCCGACGGCAGTGGTACCCGGCACAGGTGGCACCGTCCGTACCAGCCACCAGCTACGGCGCGACCTCCGTGGCCGTTCGCGCGCCTCGGCGCGGGGTGATGCGCTAGAATACGCGGGAAACATTTCGCGATCGAACGACCCTCCTATCCTCTGAAAGCGGCGAACCGAACGATGAGCACGAACGAACTTCAGCAAACCGAGACTGCAACCGACCGCACCGGGTTCCTCCAAGGACTCGGTTGCTATTTGCTATGGGGCGTCATGCCCGTGTATTGGAAGCTGCTGTCTGCGGTGCCGGCGCTGGAGGTGTTGGCGTGGCGCATGGTGTGGTCGTGTGTGGCTGTGGTAGCGCTCTGCGTGGTGGTGAAACGCACGCGGTTTCTGTACCTGTTCCGCGACCGGCGCGCCGTGCGGACGTTTCTGGCATCCGGCCTCATTGTGACCTGCAACTGGGGCGTGTACGTGTGGGCCGCCAACAGCGGGCATTTGCTGGAAACGAGCATCGGCTACTACCTGTGTCCGCTCTGCAACATTGCTCTCGGGCTGCTGGTGTTCAAGGAGCGCCTCACGCCTATGCAGAAACTGGCAACGGTGCTGGCCGCAGTGGGGGTGGGGCATTTCATGGTGGTGCACGGCGGCGACATTTGGATTGCGTTCGCCCTGGCGCTCACCTTCAGCGTGTACGGCGCGGTGAAGAAAAAGGGCGGCTATCCGGCGCTGCCCGGCATGGCGTTCGAGTCGCTGCTCACGGGCATGCTGGGTATTGCGGCCCTGGCCGTGGGCGCAGTGGCCCCGTGGATCTGGCAGCTCACACCTGCCACGCCCGACGCTATTGCCGTGCTGTCGCCGGCGGGCGACTTTGCTCTGCTGATAGGTTGCGGCATTTTGACCGCCATTCCGCTTTTGCTGTACTCGGCCGCGGCGAACCGTATTTCCATGACCGTGCTCGGGTTCATTCAATACGTGAGCCCCACTATTGCGTTGGTGCTAGCTGTGGCCTTCTTCGGCGAACAATTCACGGTAGCCCACGGTGTCTGCTTCGCCCTCATCTGGGCCGGCATTGCCGCGGTGGGAGTGGAAGCGCTGCTAACAAGCAAACGCACGCGGGCGGCTGGGGAAACTATTCCTGCTGCAGCGGCGACCACCGAAAAGTAGCGAAGAATTCATACTGCTTGAGCGTGCGCACTCTGTTTTGCGTACCATTTTCTCGCTGTCTAGAGTGCCAATTCAGTTTCGGCTATAGCCGAAACAGATGGCATTTTACCAGATCAAAAGCCTACTCACAAACAGTCTCATACGCTGCTTATCCGCAGAGTATGAGACTGAAACAGATGCTTAAACTCCAGCGTAATCCTTGTTTATGGCTTTGACCTTCGTCCTCTGACACCATGGTAATGCGCGATTGAAGGGTTAGCCAGCGTATCCATGGTGGTCGCTAGCAATTGCTTCAGCGGGGGCTGTTGCGATTTCGATCCCAATCCGCAGGGGAGTGATATGCGAAGAGGAGGGGTGTATGGTTTCTTCGATTGCAAAATTTGGGGTTCAGGATCGGCAGCTGAGTTCAGTAGAGCGGTGGACGTGTTTTGCCGCATTATTCTTTCTCGGTTTCACGGCTACCTTTAACCAGTTCAAAGCTGCGCCAGCTATCCAGTTTATCGGCTCAGATCTGGGTATGTCAGTTGATATGCTGAGTCAGATAATGGGCGTTTACTCCATTGCTGGCATGATTCTGGCGTATCCCGGCATGCTCATTATGCAGCGGTTCGGTGTGAAATTCTCTATTGTAGTTACCTCTGTGCTCCAACTTCTTGGGTCGCTCGTGTGCGTGTTCGCGACGGATACCACGTTGTTCCTTATCGGACGCACCCTTGAGGGCATTGCCTATGGACTCATCTGTGTTATTGGCCCTAATATCATGCCGCGCTTATTCCCACTCAAGAATCAAGGCCTCTGCATGGGAATCTGGTCCCAGTGGACTCCCGTTGGAGTGGTAATTGCATTCTTTACCGCACCGATGATCTTTGAAGCGGCGGGTGGCGCAGCCGTCGCATTCTCTTGGCATCCTATTTGGTTCGTTTCTATTGCCATGGAAGTTGTGTCGATCGCCTGGTTGCTGGTCAGTTGTAAGATGCCGGCGATTCCGGAAAATGAACTCTTAGATGGCGACCCCTCTCGTCGCAAGCGCGCGGGTAAAAACTTCCTGTTGGCAGGCATCGTTGTGTGTGCGTTCTTCTTTGTGTGGGTGTTTGATTACGTTGCCAACATCAATACGCTGTACCCGACATTCCTGCAGAACGTTAAGGGTTTAAGCGTCTTTGATTCGTCGATGCTACCCAACTGGACGGCCATCATTTCCATTCCCTTGGGTATTGCTTTCGGGGTGGTAGCTGACAAACTCAACTTCCGTAAATGGATGATCGTTGTTGGATACTTGCTGGTAGCCGTATGCATGGGCTTCTTCTACTTCACGCCTGGTACGGACATGACTGGTCCTTGGACGGCCAGCGTCATCATGGGTTTGTGTGGTGCGCTGGTTCCTACTGGTACTCGCGCAATTACGCCGGTGCTTGTTCCTGAACCGAAAAAGACTGACTTTGCCCTGGCTACCATGGCGTTCGCGACTGGCGTGGCGCAAGTTGTAGGCGGGTATGTGGTATCGCCCACTATTGCCGCTGTCGGATGGCAAGCGAACGCCCAGTTCATCCTTGCTCCCCTTGCTGTTCTTGCCGCTATTGCTGTGATCTTGTTTGTGAAATCTGATCGCAAGGTACATGAGGTGCGCCTGGCTGAACGCGCTGCTCAAGAAGCTGATGGGGTATAACAGCGCATTTAGTGGATGGGTGCCGCTGGATAGCTTGCTCATATCAGTCAGTTTCGAGTACTGATCCGATGTTTATAGCAAACCCCAAAAACGAGAGGAAGTAGTATGAAGAGTGCGGACACAACTGTCTTCCACAACCTAGGTCTTGAGGCCTGCGGGGGAGGTGCGAACCTAGTTGCTGCCGATGTAAAGGATGGCAAACTCGTTCGCATTCGTCCCGTGCACTTTGACGAGCATTACACCAAGGAAGACCTGAACTATTGGACGTTGGAAGGACGCAACGGCACGACGTTCGAGCCGGGTATGAAAACGTACACACCGCCCTTCCCACTGGTGTACAAGCGGCGCACGTATTCTAAAAACCGTGTGCCTTATCCAATGAAGCGTATCGACTGGGATCCTCAGGGCGAGCGTCATCCTGAAACGCGCGGTACGAGCAAGTATGTGCGCATCTCGTGGGACGAGGCAACTCAAATCATTGCTGCCGAGATCAAGCGGGTGCACGATGAATACGGCCCCTATTCAATCTTGTGTCAGGCCGACGGCCACGGAGAGAGTAAGGCTATTCATGCGCCCCATGGATGCATGACTCGTCTGCTAGAGCTTTGTGGTGGCTACACCGTTCAGGCGCGTAACCCTGACAGTTGGGAGGGCTGGTACTGGGGTGCGAAGCACGCCTGGGGTATGGATCCGGTGGGACAAAACACCCATTCCACAAATACGGCTCAAGATATCGCGCAAAACTGCGATGCCATGTTGTATTGGGGCTGCGACCTGGAAACTACGACGTCGGCGTGGGGCGGTCAGCTGGCATCAAAGTTGGCGTATTGGTTCGACGACTGTGGTATCAAGCACATTGCTATTGCGCCCGATTGTAACTATACGGCTGTGGTGCACGCCGACAAATGGTTCCCTGTTTACCCCAACACCGATGCAGCCTTGCAGTTGGCTATCGCCTATGTGTGGATAACCGAAGGAACCTACGACAAAGAGTATATCGAGACACACGCAATAGGCTTTGATTGGCTTGAATACTATGTGTTAGGTTCGGAGGACGGTGAGGCGAAGACCCCCGAGTGGGCCGAACCGATCTGTGGTATTCCGGCGTATCGCATTAAGGCGCTGGCGCGTTATTGGGCAAAGCACAACGTTTCCATCGCCCATTGCAACGGTGGATCATATATTCGCGCAGCTTTTGCAACTGAACCAGCACGTCTTGAGGTGTATCTGCTGGGCATGCAGGGTGTGGGCAAGCCGGGGCGTATTTCCATGAAGTTCATCGAGTGGACCTTGTTCGGAATGACCTCATGCAGCCCTATTCCGCCGTCGAAACTAGCGCCAAGCACTGCGGCTGCCTATAACGGTTGGATTATCGGCAGCAATGCCGATCACATGATAGCGAAATGCCACGTGCACAAGGCGTTGCGCGGTGAGTCATTCAGCTGGTATGGCCATGGGACGGCAGCGAACGATCGACCGGACCAGTTCATCAAGCTTGATTTCCCGACTGACGGCAATGCGGGTATTAAGATGCTCTGGTCGGACAATCCTGCGTTCACCACAAGCCTGAACGGCGGTTACGAGTACCAGGATGCTCTGCGTAGCGACAACCTGGAATTCTATTTAGTGCAGGCACCTTGGTTTGAAGATGACGCCCGTTTCGCCGACATTGTGCTTCCCATTTGTACGAAGTTTGAAACAAGCGACTTTGGTACCGACTGTGATAGTGGTCAATGGAATGCGGTCATTTATGAAAAGGCTGCCATTGAGCCAGTAGGCGAAGCGAAGTCTGACTGGGAAGCTGTACAGGCAGTAGCCGAGAAGTTGGAACGCTATGGTGACGTCTATGAAAACGTTAAGCATCGCATGACCAAAGGCAAAACTGTTGAGCAGCAGATCAAGGAAGGGTACGAGGCGTGCGGTATACCGGCTGAAGAGCAAGACTTCGAAAAGTTTGAGAAAAACCAGTATCAGCTTATTCCTACCGTTGAAAACTGGCAGGATATGATGACTGGTCTGTCTGGTTTCGCGCAGAACCCCGACTTGTTTCCCTTGGAGACACCTTCCGGCAAGATAGAGTACTACTCGCCTTCGCTTGCTGAGCACTTCCCAGATGATCAAGTGCGTGGCCCGGTAGCGCACTGGATCGAATCCGGTGATGGACACGACGACCGGCGTACAAGTGAACGGGCAAAGGCATATCCTTTCCTGGTGGAGTCCAACCATCCACGTTGGCGCGTCCATGCGGAATTCGACGATGTTGAGTGGTTCCGCGAAATCGAAACATGCAAAGTTATTGGGCCAGATGGGTATGCCTACGAACCGGTTTGGCTTAACCCTCTTGATGCCGCGTCGCTTGGTATCGAGAAAGGTGACGTGGTTAAGGTGTTTAACGAGCGCGGTGCAGTTCTTGGTGGAGCTCGCGTGACTGAACGCGTTCGGACCGGTGTGGTGTATATGGATCATGGTGCTAACAGCGATGTCATCGTGCCAGGGATTGGTGGACTGGACCGCGGTGGCGACATCAACCTTATTTGTCCTACGCATACCACTTCAAAAAATGCCAGCGGCGAAGTGACGTCGGGCTATTTGGCTGGCGTTGAGAAGGTGGACGTGTTCGCGCTCGCCGCACAATACCCCGCTGAGTTCGGCCGGAATCATTACAAGCCTGAATACGGCGCCGATGTCCGCGACTACCTTATTGAGGAGGCCTAAGGGAAATGAAAGCCCTCGTAGTAGATTTGAACAGGTGCAATGGTTGCTTCAATTGTCAGCTTGCTTGCAAGGATGAGCACTGCGACAACGATTGGAGTCCCTACGCGAAACCACAGCCGACTACTGGTCAGTTTTGGTGTCGAGTAGATCAGCAAGAACGCGGTCGCGTTCCCGTGGTTCGCGTGAACTACACTCCCGTGTTTTGCGGCATGTGTGATGACGCCGCCTGCCTCAAGGTGGCAGAGAATGGCGCGGTCTATCGTCGTGAAGATGGACTGGTTATTATCGACCCCGAAAAAGCAAAGGGGCAGCGGCAGATCGCCGAGGCATGTCCACTCGGGTTGGTGTATTGGAACGAGAGCCTGAATATACCGCAGAAGTGTACGGGCTGCGCCCATCTGCTCGATGATGGTTGGAGCGAGCCGCGTTGCGTTGATGTGTGTGCAACGGGGGCCCTGCGCTATGGCGAACTTGACGACTTTAAGGATGAACTCGATGTCGCAACGGTGGCTGAGGAATTGGCGGGGAGTGGGTCGCACGTCTATTACCTGAATCGCCCGAAGCGCTGGATTGCTGGAACAGTGGCTGATCGCTCGCAAAATGAGGTAATTATCGGCGCAAGCGTAAGCATTCTCGACGGAAATGGGACGTGTGTTGCCCGTCTCGAGACCGACGAATTCGGCGACTTCAAATATGACGACTGTGAGAAGCAGTGTTACCGGGTGCTTATTGAGGCGGCCGGGTACGCACCTATTGAACTTGACGCCGACTGCACCAATCAAGACGTTGTTTTTGATGACATATTCGTGGATGGGGGTGCGCGATGAGCAAGAAAACGCCGATGATTCGCTTTGCGATCATCCTTGTTGGCATTGCGGCGTTAGTTGCTGTTGGCTTGACTCCGAACCCCGAGGGGCTGACATTCGGCGGCAAGATGTCACTGGTCATCTTTGTGGTTGCCATTGTGTTTTGGGTGACCGAGGTTATGCCTATTGCTGTGACAGGATGGGCCATGGTAGGCCTTATCCCACTGCTTGGGATTATGGATGCCGCCAGTGCGTGGACAGCATCCATTAACAACGCGATCGTCTTTTACTTATGCTGCTTCGCATTCGCCTGCTTTATTGCGCGTTCAACCTTGGCCGTCCGTTTGACAGGCTTCATTCTGAGGTGGGCAGGTACTAGTTCTTCGCGTGTGTTAATTGGTTTCATGGTGGGTACGGCGCTCATTTCCACACTCATGGACAACCTGCCACTCTGCGCTGTTATGTTGCCAATAGCTTATTCCGTATTGGATGCTAATAAGACACCTATGGGCCGCAAGTCAGGTTTCGCAAAATGTATTGCCATTGGTATTCCATGGGCAGCTGCCATTGGTGGTGCTATGACTCCGTCTGGTTGTATTATCAACGTGTTGGCCATGACGCTCATTCAACAGAACTTCGGTGTATCCATTAGCTTTGTGGAATGGTTTGCCATGGGCTTCCCCATGGCACTTATCACCATTCCTGCTGGTTGGTTTGCGCTGGTGAAGATATTTAAGCCCGAACCGCTTACCCAGGAAGCTGTTGACGCTGGTATTGAGCGTGCGTCGTCGTTGGGCAAAATCCCCCGGCACGAAATAGCTGGCCTCGCCGTTATGCTTGTCACCATGGTAGTTTGGATTCTTAGTTCGTGGATTCCTGGTATCGACATCACCGTGGTCAGCCTGATTGCTCTTGGCTTCATGTTCTTCCCAGGCATTGACGCCATTCAGTTCAATGACTTTTTGGAGGACAGTCCCTGGGGCATGATGCTTCTTATGATGGCTGTGAACGTGTTGGTAGCAGCCCTTATGGGCACGGGTGCCACGCAGTGGCTGGTCACTGTAGTTATGTCGCCTATGACGGCATGGCCGCTTATTGCGACGATGACGGCTCTCTCCATCATCGCTTGTTTGCTGCACAATGTCATTCCCGCTGGTCCTGCCTGCGCTGGACTGATTGCCGTACCCTTCGCCACCATCATCTCCAGTATGGGTGGCAGTATCGCTGCCACCTGCGTTATGGTGGCCTGGTGGTCGGCTATTGCTCTTATGCTTCCGCTCGACGGTGTGCCGCTGCTGTCATACTCCAGCAACAGGAAGTACTTTTCGTTTGGCGATATGGCGAAGGCAGGCTGGGTGCCAAGCTTAGTAATGGTGGTTATTTCAGTAACGCTAACGCCGCTCATTGCGGGATTCTTGGGGCTGCCATAGTCAGGTGCGGAGCTTTGAGTGCGTGCTATTATGGCGCGTGATGTGGTCTCGTTTGAGGCGATGAGGTCCGGGCGCAGATACGCGTCCGGACGAGCGCAAGGAACGGTGCGGACAATGCAGACCAACTACTTAAAATATTTTGTTGATGTGGCCAAATTGGGTTCGATATCAGCGGCTTCAAACGAGGATTTCATCACTCCACAAGGCATGAGTAGATCCTTGTCTGTATTGGAGACGACCCTTGGGTGTCAATTGCTGCAGAAACATCAAGGGCGAAACGTCTTAACAAAATACGGCGAGGCCTTGTTGGATGATGCGAAGGAGATACTGCGTATTCAGCAACGCATGATTGATCGGGTGGCTGAAATTCGCTCGAGCGAGGCTGGCATGTCGGACAAAACGGTTCTTGTGTATCTCAACAATGTTGCGTTCGATATGGCCCTGTTTAGTCCGCTCATCGACAGCTTCGAGCAGATATTTGCAAATGCGCGGTATTACCAATGTGACAATCAGGAAGTTGTGGACAATCTTCTAGAGAAGACTGAGGACGACGATTGCGTTGCCCTCGGTCTTCTTTGTCTGTTCAGCCCAGATGACGAACGTAACGCTTTGCTTGTTGATAAGCTCCGCCAAAATGGTTTCGAATATCAACCATATCTTCTATCGTATGACCAGGTGCTGGTTTCGCGAAAATCAGAGTTAGCGGCTAAGCGTTCGCTTAGCCACGCCGATATTCTCTCCCGTCCTATCGTGTCGTCGGATGGAGATATTAAGCGCGTTGCGGAAAAGCTGTTTGGAAAGAATGCTATCTACATGACAACGAAAGACAGTTCGTTTCGGTTTCGCGTTGTGGCAAACGATGAGGCTATTACCTTCGTGCCTGCGTTTCACCAGATCATGGGTCCAATAAATGATTCTACTGTAGCGGTTCAGATGAAAGACCCGTATTATCTAGAGGTAGGCTTTGCGGCGAAACGAGAAGTGCTTGACAGTCCGTATATCAAAAGCCTGATAGCGAATTTGAACGCCTACTATTTTCGCTATGTTGATTCGCCCTATCTTTCTCTTATACCGAGTGACATCACGTCGTTTCGATTCTCTGAGGCTGATAGGCTCTGCTGCGAGGAAAAGAACCTTAAAGTTCTGGAAGAGCGCTATGGCATTACGTCACGGGAGTCAGAGGTGCTGGCCCTTCTGCTTGAAGGCCTAACGGCGCGGTCGATCGCCGACAAGTTGTTTGTTTCTGTGCCTACGGCGAAAAGCCACATCTATCGCATCTACAAGAAGATGGGCATTCACTCTCAAGAAGAGCTAATGGTGCTGGCTGAAGAGGAATCTCTCGCTGCTAACAGGTGCGAGGGATCGGTACGATCCGGCAAGTAGGATTGCTGGTTGGTGTTTTTCTTCAGGTAGAATGGGGGGCGTTTGATAACGACGGGCGCGCGGCGTGCGCCTGTGACGAAGGGTAGAGGTGTTGGTCATGGCAAAGCGACTCGTGTCGGTGCTGGGGGATTCCATCAGCACGTTTGAGGGGTGCAACCCCGAGGGGTTTCAGGTGTTCTACGAGGGTGAGCGCCGCTTGACCACGGGTGTGCGTGCGCCGGGCGATACCTGGTGGGCTCAGGTGATTGAGGCGCTTGACGGTGAACTGCTGGCGAATGGGTCGTATTCCGGCAGTATGGTGGAGGGCGCTGGGTTCCCGGCGGGCGACAGCGCCGAGCGCATTGAGGCGCTTGCGCGCGATGGCCGGCAGCCCGATGTGGTGCTGGTGTTCATGGGTATCAACGACTATGGATGGGGCGGGGCGGACGCCCAGGCGGCCGGGCGCGGGAATGCGGTTCCGGAGTGCTTGGACCTGGCGGCTATCGAGCCGCGCGAACCTGGGCTGGCTGATGCCGGCGCCGCGGCGCGGTTCGGCGCGGCGTACGAGCACATGCTGGGGCGCATTCGCGCGGCGTATCCCCAGGCCGAGGTGTGGTGCTGCACGCTCTGCCCCGGTCGCATGGTCGGCAGCGAGCGCTCCACGTTCGCATACAACTTGCGTGGCGTGCACTTCGACCGCTATAACGATGCCATTCGTGCGGCTGCTGCGCACACCGGTTGCCACGTGGCCGACGTTGCCGCGCTCGGCTACGACTACGAGGGTCTGGAAGGCACGCATCCCACCGCCCGCGGCATGCGCCAGTTCGCCGCGCTGGTGCTGGGCGCGATGGCGAACGCGGGGGAGCAGCAGGTAGACCCCGCAGCAGCCGAAGCCGCCCTTGTTGCAACCGACGCCCCGCGCTCGCGACGCACCTGCGAGGCCCCCTGCGTCGGCTGCCCCGACGCCGGCGCCACCAACTCCCACTGGCTCTGCGTCTGCAACCGAGCCCCTCTGCCATCCTAAACACAGGCGCAGCCCCCGCAGCATATTCGGAAGGTTGTCACGGCGAAGGTAGGTAGTTTTTTATACCACCTGCCTGATCTGTGTATTTTCTCATTTGGCGATATATCACTTTCTCATTTGGCGCGTTTTTACTTTCTCATTTGGCAGCATTTTGTTTTCTCATTTGGCGACGATTTGGTTTGCTATTTGGCTGAGGTGGCGCGGCAACGACTCAATACTAGCGTCAGATAATCACTAGACTACGTTTGTAAGAGCATTACATTCTGTGATGCTCAAGCACTTAGGAGTCCGAAAAATATTACATTGTATGTACAAGTTGCATTAAAAATCATACGTGGTATATACTAATTGTGAAAGGAGCGTGAGGGCAATGGCGCAAACAACTTTGAGTGTTCGTATGGATGAAGAGGTCAAAAGAGGGTTAGAAGCATTTTGCGCAGACGTAGGAATGAACACCTCTGTCGCTATTAACATGTTTGCAAAAGCGGTTCTGCGGGAGCGTCGTCTACCGTTTGAAGTTGTTTCCTATAACCTGGATCCATTCTATAGCCCTGCCAACCAAGAGCGCCTGGTAAAGGCTAAAGAACGTATGGAGCGCAATGGCGGCACTGCTCATGAACTCATCGAGGATGAGAATGATTAAATCTTGGGATGATGACGCGTGGGCCGATTATGTGTACTGGCAAACGCAAGATCGCAAGACGTTGAAAAGGATTAATACGCTTATAAAAGACATTGATCGAAATGGTTATGAGGGCATTGGGAAACCAGAGCCGCTGAGAGAAAATCTTTCAGGATGGTGGAGCCGACGTATTGATGACAACAATCGTATTGTCTATCGAATCTATGAAGGTCGCATTGAAATTATCCAGTGCGGTTCGCACTATCGCGATAAATAAACGCAAGCTGCTCGGGTAGTGGGAGCCCGGGCAGCTTCTCTTTTTGCAAACGTTGTGCGGGTTGCTTGACAACGCTGGTGGGCGTACTAAAATCCTTGGTTAGCACTCACGGGCTGAGACTGCTAGCACTCCTGGCAGATCGGCCGCTATGAAGAAGGTACCCGAGAGAGGAAGCGACGCCACTATGCGCAAGTTTAAGACCGAGAGCAAAAAGTTGCTCGACCTCATGATCAACTCCATCTACACGAACCGCGAAATTTTCCTGCGCGAACTCATTTCGAACGCCTCGGACGCGGTGGACAAACTCTACTTCAAGAGTCTCACCGACAAGTCCATTGAACTTTCGAAGGATGAGCTGGCCATTCAGGTGAGCTTCGACAAAGACGCGCGCACCGTCACCGTGTCCGACAGCGGCATCGGCATGACGAAGGACGAGCTCGACCGCAACCTGGGCACCATCGCGCATTCCGATTCGCTGGCGTTCAAGATGGAAAACGGCGAGGCGCAGGGCGACGACGTGGATATCATCGGCCAGTTCGGCGTGGGTTTCTACAGTTCGTTCATGGTGGGCAAAAGCGTGCGCGTGGTGTCGAAGGCCTACGGCGCAGACGAGGCGTGGGTGTGGGAAAGCGACGGCGTGGAAGGCTACAGCATTGAGCCGGCCGAGCGCGCCGAGCACGGCACCGACGTCATCATCACGCTGAAGGACAACACCGACGAGGACAACTACGATACCTACCTGACCGAATACGGCCTGAAAGACCTGGTCAAGCGCTACAGCAACTACGTGCGCTACCCCATCCGCATGGAAGTGACGAAGTCGCGCGAGCTGCCCAAGCCCGATGACGCCGGCGACGACTACGTGCCGCAGTTCGAAAACTACACCGAACTGGACACGGTGAACTCCATGATCCCCATCTGGAAGCGTCGCAAGTCCGAGGTCAGCCAAGAGGAATACGACGAATTCTACAAGACCGACTTCCACGATTTCGCCGACCCGGCGCGCACCATCTCCGTGCACGCGGAGGGCGCGCTGTCCTACGACGCGCTGCTGTTCGTGCCCAGCCGCGCGCCGTTTGACCTGTACAGCAGAGATTATCAGAAGGGCCTCGCGCTGTACAGCTCCAACGTGCTCATCATGGAAAAGTGCGAAGAGCTGCTGCCCGACTACTTCAACTTCGTCCGCGGCGTGGTGGACAGCCAGGACTTGCAGCTGAACATCAGCCGCGAAACGCTGCAGCACAACAGCCAGCTGCGCGCCATCGCGAAGAAAATCGAGAAGAAAATCACGTCTGACCTGGAGGATATGCGCGACAACGACCGCGAAGGCTACGAGGCGTTCTTCGAGGACTTCGGCCGTGGCCTGAAGTACGGCATCTACGCCAGCTACGGCGCGCAGAAGGACTCGCTGGCCGACCTTTTGCTGTACTACTCCGCCAAGCAGGACAAACTGGTGACGCTGGCCGAGTACGTGGAAGCCATGCCCGCAGATCAGCCGGCCATTTACTACGCCGCAGGCGATTCCCTGGAGCGCCTGGGTAAGATGCCCATCGTGAAAACGGTGCTGGGTAAGGGCTACGACGTGCTGCTGTGCACGCAGGACGTGGACGAGTTCTGCTTCACCGCCATGCGCGACTACGGCGCGAACGAGGACGGCGAGGGCGCGAAGGAAATCAAGAACGTGGCGTCGGGCGACCTCGATTTTGCCACCGAGGACGAGAAGAAGGAAGCCGAAGAGGCCACTAAGGAGAACGAAAACCTGTTCAAGGCGCTGAAAGACGCGCTGGGTGATGCCGTGACGAAGGTGGAGGTGTCCGCTCGCCTGACCGACGCGCCGGCCTGCATCACCACCGAGGGCCCCGTGACGCTTGAGATGGAGCGCGTGCTGTCGAAGGGCCCGGACGGCGGCGAAGGTATCAAGTCCCAGCGCGTGTTGGAGCTGAACGCCAAGCACCCGGTATTCGAAACCCTGAAAACCGCCCAAGAGGCCGGCGACACCGACAAGGTGCGCCTGTATGCCGACCTGCTGTACAACCAAGCGCTCCTGGTAGAAGGCATGCCCATCGACGACCCAGTAGCGTTTGCGCAGAATATTTCGAAGCTGATGTAATTCAGGTTCCGGCGGCTGGCGGCCGCCGGAACTGCTTGACGTTGCAAAAGCTGACGCCTGCGCGCTGCAAAAAGTGACGCGCTTCGCGCTGCAAAAGGTGACGCGCTTCGCGCTACCAATTGCGCCACAGGATAAAGCCCTCCCAATCACCATGACGAGGGCTTTTTCCTGTATGCATATAGCTAACTAAAAAGGTGAACAATGAGGGGCGATTCACGAATCGCCCTTTCGCGCGAAGCGCGAAAACGCAGGTTGCGGATGGGTTTTCGCCTCGGGTGGAATGGATCATCCGTGAATCGCCCCACAAAAAGGTGACGCGCTTCGCGCTGCCTATTACGCCACGAGGTGACCAACTCCCTTGCTTTATGACGCGGGCTGACTAACTTGAAGGCGTGATCTTGCAAGAAGCATAACCCACGTAGGAATGCTCTCCAGAGCATTCGTTCGCGCGAAGCGCGAAAACGCAGGTTAGGATTGTGTTCTCCGCCTAGCGGCGGAGCGGATGCTCTGGAGAGCATCCCTACGTCCAACCAGCTCGTCATTGTGGGTTGGAATATTCATATCTTCTGCCGGACAGCCCGCGTCATAAAGCGAGGGTAGGTGAGGGTCTCCTGGTGAAATCAGTAGCGCGTAAGCGCGTCACATTATGTGGAGAAAGTGTGAATACGGGAAGTTTTCGAAAGGGCTGCTTGTCGCAGTGTGCGGAATATGTTCTACCTGCGGTAATGACCTCCTGAAGTCTTGATTCTCCCAGCGATAGGCAAGAACAGCCTCCCTTCACAAACTTCCAACGCGTGCTACTATGCCGAGCATATTCCGCAGGGACGCGGAATACGTGCATCGGGAAATGCACAGTGAGGAAGTAAAGGGACAAGGGAAATGAATAATCGTCGAGCTTTGCGGCTCGGCAGGGCTGCGTGCGCGCTAACGCTCGCGCTTACCCTGACGACCAACGCACTGCCTGCCTATGCGGGCGATGAAGCAACATCCGAAAACCTCCGGGGGGGGGGGGGCTTTCTGAGCCTCTAAACGTCGCGGAGGAAATTAACGCGATCACTGGTGCTAGTGAAACCAGTGGTGAAACTTCAAGCGCGAGCGATGCTCGCACCTTCAAGGTCGAAAGCGACCAGAACTCCAACAACTCAAACGAAAACTCAGCTGCGCAAGGTGCATCCCAAGTAGCAGGCACCGTCCCGCTGCCAATAGATGGCGCATCGAACTCTGTTGCCTCCATTGTCTCCGACGGCCTCGTCTTCAAAGTCCGCGAAGACAACACCGTAGAACTCATCGGCGCCGCAGCCACACCTCCTAAGGGCGACTTCTCGCTGCCGGCTAACGTCACCAGTGGCTCCACCACCTACGAGGTGGCTGCTCTCGCCAAGGACGCCTTCGCACACTGCTCGGAACTCGCTTCTATCTCGCTTCCGGCAACACTTCGCGAGGTAGACCCCGACGCACTCGCGGGCTGCACCTCTCTCAAATCACTCTCCATCAGCGCCAAGAGCGAAGCCTTTGCTTCCTCTGATGGCATGCTCTTTTCCAAAGACTATTCGAAACTCCTGCTCATTCCCGAGGGCAAGGAGGGTGCCGCCGTCATACCCGGCAAAACGTCTTCTGTCCCCACCTTGGCATTTTCCCGGTGTCAAGGTATCCCATCACTCATAGTCGGGGACGGCGGCACCGCACTCTCATCATATAATGGGATGCTATTCACCAAAGATATGAAAACCCTGATCGCCTGCACCCCAGCCGCTGGGACGGCTGTCGTACTGCCAACTGAAACCGAAGCTATCGGCGAGTACGCCTTCGCCGGTTGCAAGGACCTTGCGTCAATCACCGCACTTGGGAATGTGCGCACCATTGACTCCGCCGCATTCCCTGACGAAGCCAAGACCTCCGCTGTCGTAGCTCTTCCAACAGGGGAGAACTACGAAGCTCGCAAGGCCGTCTGGGAAGCAGCCGGCTTCGAACACTTCGCCGAGCCAGCGAAGCCTGGCGCAACTGCGCGTCCTGAGTCCGGACAAGAAGCAATGAGCGGCCTCACCTACACGCTGCTCGATGACTACACCCTCGCAGCCTCCTGGGAGGGTAAAGACGATCCAGCCGCTGAACTCGAAATCCCTGCATCCGCCGAGATCAACGGCGTACCTTACCGCGTAAGCACCATAGCCGAAAACGCCTTCGCAAATCGTGGCTCGCTCACGAGCGTAAAGCTTCCCACAAGCATCACCTCCATCAACACTGCCGCCTTCGCTGGTTGTGCCAACCTCGCGACTATCGAGTTTCCCAACACCCTGCGCACCATCGGCGAGCGAGCCTTCGAGGCTACCTCAATCAAAGACGTGTGGCTCCCGGCCAGCATCGAAACAATCGGCTCCAAAGCTTTCGCCGCCTGCGAGTCGCTTGAGCGTGTCGTCGCTCTCGGCACCCCCGAGGCTGCAAGCGACGCCCTCGCCGGCTGCACCAACACCTCGATCTACATTCCCTCCGGCTCCCAGGATTCCTGGAGCCCCGGTCTGCCTTCCGAGGGCAACCATCTCTTGCCTTACGGCGTGTCTCTTTCCCAAGAGCCCCTCGCCATCGAGGCCGGTCAAGAAGCCAACCTCCTCGAAGGCGGCAACCTCCAAGCTCCCGACCCGGTAGAAACCTCCTACTCCTACGCAGCAACACCTCTGTCAGTAGATGCTGGCCAAGTGAGCGCCAAGAAAGCAGGCACCTCTGACGTTGCTGCTGTGCTCACGTTGGACAATGTAGAACTCGCTCGCGCTAGCAGAACAGTAGAGGTCTCCCCTAACCCCGATGCTGAATCCGGTATCTCGCTCGCGAGTGCCGACATTCCTGCGGTCTATCTCACCGGCGACACCCAAATAAATGTAACCGCTCCCATGCAAGTATTTCTCGGAGATGGAAATGGTTACGACGTAGCGACAAAACCCGAATGCGCTACCGGCACTGCTATCTTCAAGAACAACTCTTCAGGTCAAGCTGTGCAGCTTGCCAGTGTTAGCTGTACAACAAACCTTGGCGTGGAGAAGCACATTCAAACACTCGATAGCTCAAGAAATCTCAATACCCAAAGAATATTTAGTCTCTATCCCCAAGGCAACGAAGGTGCGGCTGCCAGCTTTGGTTACGGGACAGGTGTGAATAGTGCTGTACCCACCGACAAAGCAGCTTTCGGCATTGCGCCTGGTGGTTCAGTTCCCTATACCTTCCGTCTGAATCTGACAAACGATCCCTCCCTCGCAAACGCCGAAGTAAAGCAAGAGGCCGCAAGCACTGGTACCAATCCAGTTTCTGTATCACTCGCCACTGTTATGTGTACGTTTGAAGGGCTTACGTTTACTCCAACAGGCCATGGTAATCCGAACGATACTTTTTATTTGTGGGATACTTCAACGGAGCAATACTATTCTCTTGCTGATGTCAAAGTGCATGCCGTTGATATCTCTAACAAGGGGAAAGGCTCCCTATACTACAACATGTATGCAGCTTACGTTGCCGGTGACTCTAAGTATGTCTGTAAGTCAAAGTGGTCGGGCGCAACCTACGACCTGTGTATCATCGATGTTCTCCACGACGATAAAGCCTCCGGTGGTAAAGCGGGTCTCACCTTTCAATTCGACGGTCTGTTGGATAGCCCCGAATCTATAAACTCTTCAAGTACCAATGTCGGTGGCTGGGGCGCAAGTGGACTCCGCGCAAATATGAACCCCGACAACCTACCGAACGTGGGTGGTGTTAATAATGGCTCCGACGGAAATTATATTTGGAACCAAGTCCCTGTCGATCTGCAAAACGCCATCGAGGTAGTTAAGAAGAAATATCAGCCTACTTATAACGGCAGTACCTCCACTATCACTATCTCCAACGACAAACTCTTCATCGCAAGCTATTCCGAGTTAGTTGAGAGTAGCAAGTGGGGCAGCAATCATTGGACAGCCCAAGAGGGTACACAATACGCCTATTGGCATCAAAAAGTAACTGAAAACGACGGAGAGAATAGTTCACTTTCTGAGGGCGTTGACTGGTGGGAGCGTTCTGTCTCCCCTGGTTCCAGTGAAGATTTCTTAAATGTGAACTCGTTTGGCGATCCAAGCCTCCTAACCTATGCGGACGACTCTGACTACGTGTATGTGCGTCCCTGCTTCTGTCTCTAATCCTGTACTCGTAAATCTGCCGGGGCTGCGCCCCCCGGTAGACGTTGCGACGAGCGTCAAGCCTTTTGCGACAAACCTCACTCGGGTTGATTATCGGAAGGAATACCGACAAGCATGTCAAGCAGGAAAAACATATCAAATACTATACGGTTCACCCGGCGGGTTGTTGCGTTCGCTCTTGCCTGTGCGCTCGTGCTGACTGCTTTGGTGTCCGTACCTGCCTTGGCGGCAGATAATGGCAATGCTGGCACCACGCTTATGGGTTTGCGCATCACTGACTCGTCCAAAAACCAGTCAACAGGTACCGGTGGTCAGCCAGGTCAAATTACCATAGGTCTTCGCGTCATTAACTCCAACAGCACCGAACCTGTCAAAGTTCGCGTGACTTTCGAGGGCAATGGTGGTAAATGGAACACTGCCGATAACTACGGAGTTGATGTTCCACTTTTCGAGCCTACGCCAGCCCCTCCAGAACCAGTAAGGTCAGGCTACACCTTCAAAGGCTGGGCAACTTCTTCCACGGCCACCACTGCTGCAACCCTGCCCACTTCAACTACAGGAAGTGCAATCTGGCATGCCGTGTGGGAGAAAGACACGTACACAATCGACTGCACACTAGCCGGTGGATCAGTTACCGGAAACCCCACAACCTATACGGTAGACACTGACACCATCACCCTCAAAAACCCCTCAAGGTCAGGCTATACCTTCAAGGGCTGGACAGGCTCAAACGGCACCACCCCACAAACGAATGTCACCATCCCAAAAGGCTCAACCGGCAACAAAGCCTACACGGCCAACTGGACCGCGAATAAATATCAGATTACGTTTGACAAGGACAATGGCTCTGGCGGAAGCGATAATGTGGAAGCTACCTACGACTCTGCGATGCAACAAGTGCAAGTTCCATCCAAGAAGGGTTATGCCTTCCAAGGCTATTATGGCTCCGATGGTACAACCCAGTATTACAAAGCCGATGGTACAAGTGCCAAGAGCTGGGACAAGACGGAGAATACTACCCTTAAAGCTCATTGGAAAGCGAAGACCTACACGGTTAAGTTTAACTTTGCTGACGGTGAGAATGGCAGCACCTCCGTTACTGCCACTTTCGACGCCGCTATGCCAGATATCACGATTCCGACAAAGGATGGCTACACGTTTGCTGGCTACTTCGATGATCAGAACACCCAGTACTACGACGAAAAAGGGAAGAGCAAAGCTAATTGGAATAAAGATGCTGATAATGTCACCCTTACTGCTCACTGGACCTTGCAGATTACCTTCTCTTTCCCCACTGCTGCTCTTATTGAAGTGGATGCTTCGGGGAATGTTTCGGGACCGAACCTTGAGTTTAAGTCCACCACGCCTGAAGACATTAAGGTAACTGCTGTTAAGAGTACGCGAAGCGAAAGTGCTGCCTCGCTCTTTGCTGACGACACAACCTTAAAGGGAGTGCGCATTCTGCTGAAGCCTACAACAGGTGGGGCAGATTCTGAGGTGAAGGTTCCCTTAACCGTGAATGAGACAAGTGAACCTGTCAACTGGACTATTGCCGCCAAGACCAAGCTCATAGTTGGATTCAGCCTATCTCTTCCCAGCGGTGCTCAGCTTAACTATCTCGCCAATGATGGTCAGGTTTCTATTGCCAATCTCTCCTATGAGGTGAGCGCGGCGAAGACTTCCGCGTAACACATCGTACACATTCGCGGCTGGGACCACCCGCTCCGCCGCATCACCCCACAGGCGCGCTTCCCCAACACGGGCGCGCCTGTTGTGGTTTGGTGCTTTGCACTCCCCGCGCGGAAAAGTGTGACGCGCTTCGTGCTGGCGATTACGTCGCGTGACATGCAAAGTGCTTCAAAATGGCAGAGATTGCCGTTTATGTACGGATTTTGTGCCTCTTGGAATCGCGATCTTTTCGCTATCATTAAAGAAACGCCTGTTCGCTATTTTTCATGCCGGGTTTTGAAGCCTTCAATCCGTACACAAAGGGCGTGCGGCAGAAAGTTGGACCGCCTTGAGGCGGTCCACGACCGATCGAGTGGCCCCGTAGGGGCCGCGAGG
>NZ_JASJEU010000009.1:0-9228 GCF_030077735.1 Gordonibacter faecis
TGCAACCTACATTGGAAAGGACGTACTCGCCATAAATCTGGCGACATAAAGAGTATATGAGGGGCGGTTCACGAACCACCCGTTCGCGCGAAGCGCGAAAACCCAGGTCAAAGTTGTGTTCTCCGCCTGCGGCGGAGAGGGCGCTTCGTGAAGCGCCCCTACAAAGGTGATCTTTTAAGTTAGATTCATTACACATGAAAGAGCCCTCGTCATAGTGGTAGGGAGGGCATCCTCACTTGGCGTATTCGCCATGCGCGAAGCGCGTCACACTTTTGCATAGCGAAACGCTCCCAAGTGGTTCTACCCCAAGATACGGGCGAACTCTTTTTCGGCGTTTTCCTGCAGTTTGGCGTCGATTGCTACGTAGGCGTCTAGCAGTTTGTTGCCGTCGTCGGTGAGGCTGCTGCCGTGGGCGCCGTCGCGGTCGAGCAGCTGAATGCCCAGCGCGGCCTCGGTGTCTTTCACGATGCGCCATGCCTTGCTGTACGCCATGCCCATGCCCTTGGCGGCGGCGTTGAGCGAGCCGGTTTCGCGCACGCCCAGGCACAGGTTCGCGATGCCGCGGCCGAACACCGAACCGCTGTCGGAGGTTGGGTTCGTGATGGAAAGCCTGATGGTTGGCTTGAGGTTCGAAAGCTCGCTCATGGTCCGTCGTCCTTTTCTCGTGGTGGCCGCCGCGTGGGTGGGCCCGTTAGTCGTCGGTTGCGTTGGCCTGCAAGGTGCGCAGGAAGTCGAGCGCGGCGGCCTCAATGTCTGCCGTGCCGTTGTCAATGACCTCGGTGAAGCGGATGGGCAGTGTGTCCAGCTCGGCCAGGCCCTGCGGAATGTCGGTGTGCCCCGTTTCGCGCGCGATGAGTTCGTTCAGCTCGCAGCCCGAAAGCGCGGCCACGTCGGCGGGCAGGGGAGCGCCGGGTGCAATGCCGTGCAGCGCGCGGTACACGTTGTCGCCGAACTTCGCCCAGTGCGCCGTGCTCGCGATGAGCACGGGGTTTTCGCCGCGCAGGTTTTCGGCCGCGCGGTAGGCCACGGCCGTGTGCGGGTCCATAAGGTAGTCGTGCTCGTCCAGCACGGCCTGGATGGTTTCCAGACACGTGGCGTTGTCGATGGAATCGGATGCGAACGTGGCGCGTACCTGCGCAAACGTGTTTTCATCCACGCGGAAGCGGCGCTCTGTGCGCAAGTCGTTCATCCAGCCAGCGATGGCCTGCGCGTTGCGGCCGGTGAGTTCGAACAGCTGGCGCTCCAGGTTCGACGACACCAAAATGTCCATAGAGGGCGACGGCGTCAGCACGAAATCACGGTCGGCGATGTCGTAGGTGCCCGTGTTGATGAAGTCGGTGAGCACGCGGTTTTCGTTGCTGGCGCAGAACAGCATGCCCAGCGGCACGCCCATGCGCTTGGCGTAATACGCGGCCAGGATGTTGCCAAAGTTGCCGGTGGGCACGCATACGTCCAGTTCATCGCCCGCGCCCAGCTTGCCGTCGGCCACCAGCTGCGCGTAGGCCGACACGTAGTACACAATTTGGGGCATGAGGCGTCCCCAGTTGATGGAGTTCGCGCTGGACAGCGCCACGCCGTGCTCTTCCAGCAGGCGGGTGGCGAAGGCGTTGTCGCCGAACACGTTTTTCGCGCCGGTCTGGCAGTCGTCGAAGTTGCCGCGCACGCCCCACACCTGCACGTTTTCGCCACGCTGGGTGGCCATCTGCTTGTGTTGAATGTCGCTCACGCCGCCGTCGGGGTACATGACGCCAATGGACACACCGTCCACGTCGCGGAAGCCTTCGAGCGCCGCCTTGCCGGTGTCGCCGGACGTGGCAACCAAAATCATGAATTCGTGGTTGAGTTTCCCCTGCTCACGCAACTGGTTAGCGCTGGCGGAGAAGAAGCGCGGCAGGCATTGCAGCGCCATGTCCTTAAACGCGCTCGTGGGGCCGTGCCACAGCTCCAGCACGTGGGTGGTTGCGGTGAGCGAGGTCACCGGGCAGATGCGCTCGTCGTCGAAGTTTGCGCCGTAGGTTTGCGCCATGAGCGCGTCGATGGTTTCGGCGGGCAGGTCGATGTCGAACGCTTTATAAATGCGCGCCGCGCGCTGCGCGTAGGGCAGTTCGGCCAGCGCCAGCAGGTCATCGAGCGTGAGCGTAGGAATGTGCTCAGGCACATACAGCCCGCCGCCCTCAGCCAGTCCGTTGACAACAGCCTCGGTGAACGTGATGGGTTGCGCGGTGAGTCCGCGCGTGTCGGTGTAGAGGTTCTGAGCCATGTCCTGCGCTTTCTGCCGGGTTGGACAACGTACGAAGTGCCACCTCAGTATACTATGCCGCGAATATTCTGACGGCGGAATCGCCTTGCGATTTCCAGGCAATTCGCAAGCGGTGCGTCGTGCAGGTCTGCGGTGCTTCCCTTAAGGTAGCGGAACAGGGGGCCAACAAAACAACCGTCGTTGTTCACGTGCGTAACGCTCTGGCGGCAGGAGCTTTGACGAGCGTCGGCCGCCGCTACCATGGGCCGCAAAACAGTTCCACGGCGAGGAGACGCAATGGCGAACGAGCACGCAAACGCACAACAGACCACGATGAAGGGGATGCATGGCGCAGATCTCAAGCGACGGTTCTTTGTGAGCCTTGTGCTGTCTGTGCCAGTGTTGCTGCTTTCGCCGCCCATGGGAATGGCGCTGCCTTTCTCGCTTGCGTTTCCTGGGTCGGACTGGGTGGTGGCGGTGCTCGCCACGGTGCTTTATGGTTACGGCGGGTGGCCGTTTCTGCGCGGGGCGGTGGGCGAACTGCGGCGTCGCCAGCCGGCCATGATGACGCTGGTGGCGCTGGGTATCACGACGGCATATATCTATAGTGTCTACGCGTTCGTGCAGCGCAGCGTGCTGGGCGCGCATGACGTGCACATGGACTTTTTCTGGGAGCTGGCCACGCTCATCGACATCATGCTGCTGGGTCACTGGGTGGAGATGCGGGCGGTCATGGGCGCTGGTGACGCGCTCAAAGAGATGGCCGAACTGCTGCCCGCCGACGCGCATGTGCGGCGCGACGACGGTTCTGTGGCCGACGTGCCGCTCGATCAGGTGCAGGTGGGCCAGACCGTCGTGGTGGAGGCGGGCGAGAAAGTGCCGGCCGACGGCGAAGTGGTAGACGGATCATCGCAGGTGAACGAGGCGCTGGTGACGGGTGAGGCGCGTGCGGTGGAAAAAGCGCCCGGCGACGCTGTGTTCGGCGGTTCGCAAAATGGCGACGGCACGCTGTACGTGCGTGTGACCGGCACGGGCGAGTCGGGCTACCTTGCGCAGGTGATGCGGCTGGTATCGCAGGCTCAGCAGGAGAAATCGCGCGCCGAGGTGCTGTCCGATCGCGTGGCTCGTTGGCTATTCTACGCGGCGGTGAGCGTGGGTGTAGCGGCGTTTGTCGTGTGGTTGGTGGTGACGAGCAATGTGGGTGACGCGCTCACGCGCATGGTAACGGTGCTCGTGATTGCGTGTCCGCATGCGTTGGGCCTGGCCATTCCGCTGGTGGCTGCGCGTTCGACGTCGCTTGGAGCGCGCAGCGGTTTGCTCGTGCGCCGTCGGCGCGCGCTTGAAGTGGCGCCGAAGGTGAACGTGGTCATGATGGACAAGACCGGTACCCTTACCGAGGGTGATTTCCGTGTGGCGGAGGTGCGGGCTCTTGACGGTGGCGAAGAAGGTGCAGTCGCGCACGTCGATCCGACTGCGGCCGATGACCAGGTGCTCGCCGTGCTGGCGGGGCTTGAGGCGTCGTCGTCACACCCGCTTGCCGCCTCCATCATGCAGACGGCGGACGAACGCGACGTTGCGCCGGCTACCGTACGCGACGTGCACTCCATTGCGGGAGCGGGTGTGGAAGGCGCGCTTGATGGCGGTTCTCACGCGCTTGTTGCGAATGCGCGCTACCTCGATGAGCAGGGTATTCCCTACAATCATGATGTGTTCGATCGCTTGGCTGGCCGCGGCCTTACCGTGAGCTTCCTTGTGGAGGACGGCCGTGCTGCCGGGGTGGTGGCCCAAGGTGACGAGGCGAAGCCTTCTGCTACACGTGCTGTAGAGGCTCTCAAGACACGCGGCGTGCAGCCGGTCATGCTGACCGGCGACAATGAGGCGGCGGCCCGCGCTGTTGCGGGTGCGCTCGGCATCAATGAGGTGCACGCTGGCCTCGTGCCCCAGGATAAGGTGCGTCTCGTGCAGACGCGTCGTGCTGCGGGCGACACGGTGATGATGGTGGGTGACGGCATCAACGACGCCCCGGCGCTCGCGCAGGCCGACGTGGGCGTGGCTATTGGCGCTGGCACCGACGTGGCCATCGACTCGGCCGACGTCGTGCTGGTGAAGAGCGACCCGGAAGATATTGTACGTTTGCTTGACCTCGGCACTAACACCACGCGCAAAATCAAGCAAAACCTCTGGTGGGGAGCGGGTTATAACATTGTTGCCATTCCGCTGGCCGCCGGGGTGCTGGCACCCGTCGGTATTGTGCTTGGCCCGGCCGTGGGTGCTGTCCTCATGAGTTTATCTACGGTTATTGTGGCGGTGAATGCCCTCACGTTGAAGGCGGGGGAGCGCTGATAGGGGCGCAGGTCGCTGCGTGTTTCGCCAGGGCGAGGTGGTGTTGAGCCGCGATTGGTGGCCACTTCCCCCTTGCGCCTGCGCGGGGTCTGACAATTCGTCGGCTTCCGTCTACGCATGCGGCTGTACTACAATTTCACAAAGAATTGTTAACCATGGCTTCCATTTTTCGGACGTTTCACGTATGATGTCAATTGTTACCCAAGGCTAACTGATGGGAGTCCGACATGGAGAACGCAACGACGATGCCTGTTTGCAGCGGCGCGTCGGCCCGCGCCGAAAGAGCAGCAGCACATTCGACAGCAGGCTGTCAGATGCCGCTGTCGTTTTTGGGAAGCGGGGAGTCGGCCGTTATCGCAAAGGTGCGCGGGCGAGGTGACCTGCACCATCATCTGGAGACGCTTGGCTTTGTGGAAGGTGCAACGGTAGAGGTGATGTCGAAAGCTGCCGACGACCTCATCGTTCAGGTCAAAGGCACCCACGTGGCCCTCAGCAAACAAGTAGCCTCCCGCATTCTGGCAACCACCGCAACTCCTACTCCCAACCCAGCGTAACCAAAAAATGACGAACAACTTTTTCACGAACTTCACGCACTCATTTTTTCGCGAACGAATGTTTCACGTGAAACATTTCACGAGCGATATGATCAACAAATGCTAACACATTTGCGTGCGTAATTTTTTCGCGAATGTTTCACGTGAAACAGTGGGTACTTCTTCACGTTGATGTGGGAAAACGTGAATTAAAAGTGAATTAAAAAATAATTGACGAAGGAAAGGAAAGGTAGATGACGGAAGGACAGGGCAAGACGTTGCGCGATGTGCGCATTGGTGAGTCGGCGACGGTGCGTCGCCTCACGGGGGAGGGCGCCCTTAAACGCCACATCATGGACATGGGCATCACGAAAGGCACCGACGTATTCGTTCGCAAAGTAGCCCCCCTCGGCGACCCCATTGAGGTCACCGTGCGCGGCTATGAACTGTCACTTCGCAAGAGCGAGGCTCAGAACATTCTTGTGGGATAACGCCTTCGAACTACCGTGATATTAAAAAATGGCACACCTTCCGCACTCAAAAATTCGTGATTGTTATTGAGACGCTGTTGCAATTACGCGAATGAAAAAATGAGTGCGCGAAAAGTGGAAAGCTGAAGTTTTATTTTTTTTTGAGATAGTGTTAGTTGCAGTTAACTTTTGGTAGAGGGACACACAGCATCGGTGGGAACCGAGAAATGCGAAGTCTCTCTTCAAAGCAAGCAAACAACCTGTTCAGCGCTGGGAAACGCGGGGCGGGGAAACTGTGGGAAAGGTGGAACATGGGTATTCGTATAGCGCTTGCGGGCAATCCAAATTGCGGCAAGACAACAATGTTTAACGACCTCACCGGGTCGAACCAGTACGTGGGCAACTGGCCGGGCGTCACCGTGGAAAAGAAAGAAGGCACGTGCACGCGCGACAAAAGCATCACCATCACGGACTTGCCGGGCGTCTATTCGCTCTCGCCCTACTCGCCCGAGGAAATTGTGACGCGCGACTTCCTGCTGGACGGCGGCCCAAACGTGGTCATCAACCTGGTGGACGCCACCAACCTTGAGCGCAACCTCTACCTGACGACGCAGATCCTCGATCTGGGTCTTCCGGTCGTGGTGGCGCTGAACATGATGGACCTCGTGGAGAAAAGCGGCGACACCATCAACGTGGCGAAACTGTCGCAGCGGCTGGGCTGCCCCGTGGTGGAAACCTCCGCGCTGAAGGGTCGCGGCATGGAGGAACTGCTGGCCGTGGCCGTGAACGCGGCGAAAACAGCAACGCCGCCGACGCCTAACCTGCCCTTCGACGCCGCCGTAGAAGACGCGCTCTCCCAGGTCAGCGACGTGCTGGGAACCCGCGTGAAGCCCCACACCGCGCGCTGGTTCGCGCTCAAGGCGCTGGAAGGCGAAGAGCGTACGCTTGACGCGCTCAACCTGCCCGCTGGCGACCGCGAAGCCATCGCCGCCATCCGCGAGGCGCTCGAAAATCGCCTGGACGACGACGCCGAAAGCATCATCACCGGCGAGCGCTACGATGCCATCGGTCACGTCGTAGACGCCTGCGTCAAGCGCTCGCTCAAAGGCGCCACCGCCACGCAGAAAATCGACCGCGTAGTCACGAACCGCTGGCTGGGCATTCCCATCTTCATTGTGGTCATGACCTTGGTGTACTACCTGGCCGTATCCACGGTGGGCACCCTGTTCACCGACTGGGCGAACGACGGCGTGTTCGGCGACGGTTGGCTCTACACCGGCACCGAGCAGTACGACGAAGCCGTGGCCACCTGGGAGGAAACCGTCGCTGCCGCCGAGGAAGCCGGCGCAAGCGAAGCCGAGTTGGCCGTCCTCGCCGAGGAAGAGCCTGATCCCGCCACCTTCGGCGTGTATATCCCCGGTCTCACACCCGTTGCCACCGAGGCGCTGGAATCTATCGGCACGGCACCGTGGCTGGTCAGCCTCATTGTTGACGGCATCATTGCCGGCGTGGGCGCGGTGCTGGGCTTCGTTCCCCAGATGATTGTGCTGTTCCTGCTGCTTTCGCTGCTGGAGGCGTGCGGCTACATGGCGCGCGTGGCGTTCATCATGGACCGCATTTTCCGCAAATTTGGCCTGTCGGGCAAAAGTTTCATCCCCATGCTCATTGCGTCGGGCTGCGGCGTGCCGGCGGTCATGGCCACGAAAACCATCGAGAACGAGAAAGACCGCCGCATGACCATCATCACCACGACGATGATCCCGTGTGGCGCGAAAATGCCTATCATCGCGCTGGTATTTGGTGCTGTCGCCGGCGGCGACGCGGGCGCTACCTGGTGGATTGCGCCGCTGTTCTACTTCCTGGGCGTGGCGGCCATCATCATTTCCGGCATCATGCTGCGCAAGACGAAGATGTTCGCGGGTGAAGCAACGCCGTTCATCATGGAGCTGCCCGCCTATCACGTGCCCGCCGCCAAAAACGTGCTGATGGCCACGTGGGAGCGCGTCCGCAGCTTCATCGTGAAGGCCGGCACTATCATTTTCCTCAGCTCCATTGTCATTTGGTTCTTGCAGGGCTTCGGCTTCTACGACGGGCAGTTCGGCCTGCTTGACCCCGAGATGGAGGGCTACATGGACTACAGCCTGATGGCGGGCCTGGGCAACGCGCTTGCGTGGCTGTTCGCGCCGCTGGGCTTTGGGAATTGGGAAAGTGCCGTCACGTCCATAACGGGCCTGGTGGCGAAGGAAAACGTGGTTGCCACGGTGGGCGTGCTGACGGCTGCCGGCGACGTGGGCGAGGCCGACCCGACGCTGTGGGCTGCGTTCGGCACGATGCTGGGCGGAAGCGTGCCGGCTATCCTGGCGTTCTGCGCGTTCAACCTGCTGTGCGCGCCGTGCTTTGCGGCCATTGGCACCATCCGTCGCCAGATGGCGTCGGCGAAGTGGACGTGGTTCGCCATTGGCTACATGACGCTGTTCGCGTGGGCCGTGGCGCTGATGATCTACCAGTTCGGCCTGCTGCTGGCGGGCGGCGCCTTCACCGTGTGGTCGGGCGTTGCCGTGGTGGTGCTGGCCGGCATGCTGTTCCAACTGCTGCGCCCGATGCCTCGCTTTGATGGTGAAAGTGCTGTGAAGAAGCTGGACGCGAAGAGCAGCGCCGCGGCGTAACCCCTGATGAAAGGACGTGCTTATGCTTGCTTTTGATATGACGCCCGCGACGGTGATTATAGGCCTGGTGGTGGTTGCCCTGGCTGTGCTGGCCACGCGACGGTTGGTGAAGCGTGGAACGTGTGACTGTCACGACCACGGGGGTGGCGAAGGTGGCGCCTCGCCCTGCGCCGGAGGCTGCGCAGGCTGCCACGGCTGCGGCGCAGCCGAGCGCATGGCGGCAGAGGTAGAACGCGCCGCCGCGAAGCAGGCGAGCGCCTGATCTGCGGTGACAATGTGGTAGCGGGTGGGGCCCGATAGCTGCTTGCGGCTGTCGGGCCCTGCTTGTTGTTGGGGCGGGGTGGGGTGCTGGCCGCTGGTTGCTGTGGGGCTGATTGCAGGTGGTTGGTTCATGGTTGGGCTCGTCGCGCGGGGGCGGCGGATTTTTGGCTGCTGCTTATCACGCTGCCGCGGCCCTCATTCGTTTATGGAGGAATTGTAAACCATGGTAAACTTCCCTTGACCCGTAGTATGAGTTAACGTAGACTAACATATGTCAGAAGGCGATGGAAAACAAAACCTTCTGCTCCTCTCTTCTTGTTGACTCGGCGGTGAAGGCTCCTCTCGTCTGGCCGTTCACCGCAACCTTCGCCGATGGGGCGACCTCCCCCTTCGCCCCATCGGCACTCCTCCCTTTTTGAAAAACTTTCTGATCGCAATGTGCGGTGCGCGCGCCGATTGTCCCAAAAGTGTGACGCGCTTCGCGCTGGCTAATGCGCCAAGAGATAATGATCTCCCTATCACGATGGCGCGGGCTTCTTTCGGTGTAAAAAAACCTAACTAAAAAGGTAAACTTCGTAGGGGCGATTCATGAATCGCCCTTTCGCGCATAGCGCGAATACGTAGGTAATGATTGAGTTCTCCGCCTTCGGCGGAGAGGGCGATTCGTGAATCGCCCCTCATATACTCTTTATGTCGCCAGATTTATGGCGAGTACG
>NZ_JASJEU010000010.1:0-4643 GCF_030077735.1 Gordonibacter faecis
CCAGTCATCAAAAGCAGCCAAAACAAACGAGAAAAACCCCGAATTACCTATTGACTCTTTATAGCTGGACTACGGGGACCTGGCAGTTATCAGGGGTTATGGCATTTTAGTCAGCCCGCGGCGTAAAGGTGGGGATGTGGGGAACTCTTGGCGTAATAGATAGCGCGTAAGCGCGTCACATTATTGTGGCCGCGGCGAGATGGCGAGGGTTGCGATAGTAATTAGTAGGGACTCCCTTTGCTGGCGCCGCTCGGGATCCTTCGGCTCGCTTCGCTCGCTCAGGATGACAGGGGAAGTTGCGCTCGTGTAGAATGACATTCCGCGTCACATATTTCTTCGCGCACTATATATGGTAGGGGCGGCGGGACTCGAACCCGCAAGACCGAAGTCGGAGGATTTTAAGTCCCCTGCGTATGCCAATTCCGCCACGCCCCCGTGTTTGTATATGGTAGCAAAGATTTCGCCGCGGCGGGGTTAGGCTTTCGCGGCGTCCAGGATAATGCCGTGAAGAATGTCCGATTCGCTGGCCGTGAAGCCGTCGGCCCCGGCAAGATCCAGCACTGCTTGCAAAATAAGCAACCCGGCCACAATCACCGGCGCGCGCCCGGGGTCCAGGCCCACCACGCGGCGGCGCTCATCCAGCGACACGCCAGCCAGCTGTTCGTACACCTCATCTAAGCTGGCGCGCGACACCTTCGCCTTGTGCACGCGCGAGGAATCGTACGTTGCCATGCGCTCGCGCACCGCAACCACACTGGTGGCGGTGCCGGCCACGGCCACCACGCGCTGAGGCTTGAAACCATCCGTGCGCAAGCCCTCGAAGTAGGGGCGCATGCCGTCCTCAATCCACGCGCGCGCCGCGCTCAGCTCGCTCGCGGCAGGCGGGTCGGACGGCAAAAACTTCTCGGTCACGCGCCTGCACCCAATGTCGAAGGAGTGCACGCGCACGGGTTCGCCTCCCGCCGGGCCGGCCACCAACTCGGTCGAGCCGCCGCCCACGTCCACCACCAGCAGATTCTCGCCCACAAAGTCGCACGACGCCCCCGCGAACGACAGCGCCGCTTCGCGCGCACCCGGAATCACGGTGGGCCGCACGCCAGCATCGGCCAGCAAGGCCTCGAACTCACTCGCATTGCGTGCATCGCGCGCGGCGGAGGTAGCCACGGCCACCACGGTGATGCCGCTTCCGTCCGCCGGCTCGCATGAGTCCAGAAGGGCACAATACCCCGCCACCGTTTCAGCTACCCTCCGCATGGCCTCGGGTTTCAACACGCCGGTGGCGTCCACGCCTTCGCCCAAATTCGTAATAGCGTACTCACGTCGCAACTCGTGCAGCGCGCCGGCTTCGTCGATGTCGGCCACCAGCATACGGCAGGTTACGGTGCCAATGTCGATGGCGGCATAGCGCCCGGGACGCAGCGCGCCCTCAGGCGCGCACGCGGGCGCGGGGTCAGTCAAAAAAGATGAGGTCATAGGGCGCTTCCCTTTCGCCTACTGAACGCCGAACACGGCGTCGAGCAGGGGAGAATACCAGGTCTCGGGCGCTTTCACGCTGCCGGGTATGATGTTCGCCGTGAAGGTGGACTCGTCTTCCTTCGGCGTGAGGCCCTTCACGTTGGCGGTTTGCTCGCCTTCCTTCACCCAGCCGAACTGCTGGTGCGCGCGGTCCTCCACGCCGGCGTCGGTCTGCAGCGCGTTCACCTCGGACTCAAGCGACGCGTTGCGCTGCTCGATGGCGGCATATTCGGCCTGCAGGCGGTCGTGCTCGCGCACGGAATGGTACAGCTGCTGCGCGGGCGTGTACAGAAACCAGCAGGTCAGAACCAGGCAGAGCGTTGCCACGCCGCTCGCCACCAGGCGGCGCTTCAGGCTTCCCTCAGAACTAGCGGTGCGCTTCTTCTGGGCGGAAGCGGTCGGCGCATCGTTTTGCATGCGGGCTGAGCGGCGATGCGTCGCGCCCATCTCGCCCTTGTATACGGCCGCGCGCGGGCCACTGGAGGCGTCACTTGCGGGCGCGTTGCTGCCGCCGAACTGCTTCTCGAATTTCTTGTCCGCGCGATCCTTCTGATGCTTGCGGCGGAACTCCTGCCAGCGCGAACGCTTCTCGGGGGCGGGCTCTTCGGCCTGCTCTTGGTCTCCGAAGCCTCCCTCGAAGCCCAGTTCCCGCTCCAACTCAAAGTCACGCTCGGGGGCGAAGCGGTTCACGCGCACGTCGCGCGCACCACTGCGTCGCGCGCTTGTGCCTGCACGGGAGTAGTCGCTGCTCGTAGGGAAGCTGGTCACCGCTGCGCGGGATGACGCGGCGTACGCGCCATCGCCCGACCGGCGCGCGGCCGTGGAACGCGGCACCTGCACCAGTGCCGGAGAAGACACACCGCGGGTGGAAGCAGCGCCCCGGTAGCCGGTCGACGCTGCACCACGACGCGTGGAAGTACCAGGGGCATGGCGGCTCTCCGCACGGCTGCGAGAGCGCGCAGATGCAGACGAGCGCGGCGCCGCAACAGAGCGCTTGGCCTCGTCAAACGAAAGAATATTCGCCTGCTTACCCACTGGTATTCTGCTCCCTTGTGCATCGTGGTTCGGTGATGGTGTGTGTAATGCCAGAAGCACCGTGAAGCATAGCATACAAAAAGGCACCTCGCTACTGAGGCGCCTTGTGTCTGGGGGGTGTTGCTAAACGGTTGAATCGCGGCTGTCATCGCCCAAAACGCTGCCGGCGAGGCACCGCGCGCGGGCCTACAAATTCAGCTTCTTAATATAAGAACTCCATTTTTCGAACGACTCATCACTGATGGCGTGTTCCATGAGACACGCCTCCTCCTCGGCCTGCTCCGAGGGAATTCCCAGCGCTTTGGTAAGGAACGTGAACAGCATGTGGTGCTTGTCGAGCACCGATGAACCGTAGGCGTAGCCTTCGTCAGTAAGCGTGATATCGCCGTAATAGGGCTGGTCAGCCAGGCCCTTTTCCTTCAGCGCCGTTACGGCCTTGTTGACCGAGGCCTTCGACACGCCCAGCTTCGTAGCAATGTCGACCGAGCGCACCGACGCCTCCGTCGTGCCGCCCAGCATAACAATAGCTTCCAGATAATCTTCGTGCGATTTGGACATCTTTTCCAAGGGACCCCTCCTTCGCGCACCGCTCATGGTAGCACGCCCGCGCCCGCGCAGGAAGAGAAGGCTGCCCGCCGCACGCACAGTTTGAACCGCGGCCGCTTCGCCTCCTTCCTCATTTTTCGCTGAATATGCGGAGAAACCCTTAAGAATGAGCCGCTAGCGCAGAGCGGGGC
This sequence comes from Gordonibacter faecis, assembly GCF_030077735.1. Taxonomy (NCBI): domain Bacteria; kingdom Bacillati; phylum Actinomycetota; class Coriobacteriia; order Eggerthellales; family Eggerthellaceae; genus Gordonibacter; species Gordonibacter faecis. Next base: position 3,288 of record NZ_JASJEU010000010.1, read on the forward strand.
GGGGCTGCTCAACACTTGTGATACCATTGTGCAACGTTTGGTCAACCCCAGCCACAGAGAAAGTGCCATGGAGAATATCAACGAAATTATCGCAGCCGTGGAAGAACCTCCCCAGTCCTTTGAAGAGTACCTGACGTGCTACGCCGATCGGGTGGGCGCGCTGGTGAACTCGTTCATTCCTGAAGGGACGCACCCCGATATGGACCGCTACCTGTACGGCCCGCTGACGGCGTACAGCCAAAATGGCGGCAAGCGGCATCGCCCGCTCATCTGCTTTGCGGCGTGCCGCGCGGTGGGTGGCGACATGGCGCGCGCGACTAGCGCCGCCGCGGCTATCGAGCACTTTCATACCGCCGCGCTCATTCACGACGACATTGCCGACGAGGCGGAACTGCGTCGCGGCGAGCCGTGCCTGCACCTCACCGAGGGCATGGGCCTGGCTATCAACATGGGCGACTTGGCGTTGTCGCTGGTGAACGGCACGGTTATCAACGACCCGGCGCTCGACGACGCGTGCAAGGTGCGCGTGGTGAACGAGCTCATTGAGATGACGCGCCGCACCATTGAGGGCCAGGCGCTCGACATTGGCTGGGCGCGCGACGGCCGCTACGACATCACGCCGGAAGACTACCTGGTCATGGCCACGCACAAGACGGCGCACTATTCGGGCGCCGTGCCGCTGGCCATTGGTGCCATCATCGGCGGCGGCACCGAGTCCGAAATTGAGGCGCTGCGCAACTATGGCCTGGACACGGGCCTGGCGTTCCAGATTCAGGACGACTTGCTGAACCTTATTGGCTCTGAGGAAAGCACGAAGAAGGACTTCCGCAACGACATTACGGAGGGGAAGCGCACGCTCATGGTGGTGCACGCGCTGCAGCACTCCGAGAGCCGCAACCGCCTGATTGAGATTCTTTCGTCGAAGGAGAAGGACCCGGAGGTGCTGGCCGAGGCTGTAGCCATTATGGAAGCGTCCGGCAGCATTGATTACGCCCGCAACTACGCTGAGAACCTCACAAGCATCGCGAAGAATCGCCTGGTAGACATGGTGCGCCCCTCCCCTTCGCGCGACCTGCTGATCTCGATGGCGGATTGGTTTGTCAATAGGTTGAAGTAGGGCCTGCGGGACGAGGGGGGTTTGTAAAACCCCCCGCCGCACTCCTGCTTCACAAAAGTGTGACGCGCTTCGCGCTGGCTAATATGCCACAAGGTGGCTGCCCTCCCTATCACTATGACGAGGGCTTTTCCAAGTACCATAAACCTAACTAAAAGGTAACCTTCGTAGTCCAGCTATAAAGAGTCAATAGGTAATTCGGGGTTTTTCTCGTTTGTTTTGGCTGCTTTTGATGACTGGAT
>NZ_JASJEU010000011.1:0-15962 GCF_030077735.1 Gordonibacter faecis
GTGAGCGACAAGAAGGCGCTGAAGATGATGGCAGCGGAGCGCGAGACGACGATTGCCGCGATTATCCACGAGTGGGTTGCGGAGCACGCTCGGAAGGATTAGTGAGGAGGTGAAGAGTTATGGGAGATGGCCTTGTTGTTCAAAAGTCAAGCCTGATAGAGTGCCTGGACAGTAAGCCGGGGGCAATAAGCAGCGATAATCCGTTCTACTGGTATATCCATTTGAAATCGCTCGGGAAACGGGCACAGACGAAAGAGATAGTGGAAGAGGCCGTCAACGGCTTCAACGTCGATAATCACGCATATACGATTCTCAAAGTCATCGCGAAAAAGCATCTTACGCGCGAAGTGTGCGAGATTGCAGTGTGCAAGAACGGCTTGAATTTGAAGTATGTGCCCGAGCAGTATCGGGACATATCTATGTGCATGTCGGCGGTGCGAAGCGACGGTGGCGCTTTGCGCGATGTTCCCACGCAGATACTGCTTGGAGACAAGGGCTACGAGATATGCCTCACAGCTGTCTGCAACGATTTCGAGGGCCAGACCCTTTCGTTTGTGCCTGATTGTTACTTACGCGGAAAAGAGGGCAAAGCTCTTTGCGAAGCAGCCGTGCGAGCGAACGGGTACGCACTCGAATATGTTCCGAAGCGCTTGATAACAAAAGAGCTTGCTAGAGCGGCCATCGAGACTCCTTTCCCTGTCAAAGAGATTCTTTGGCCGGATGGTTCATGTTTGGCTCGGAGCGCTTATCGCAGCTATCGCCCGGTGCTGTCGCTCGTTCCTGAAAAGTGCATGTCAGAAGAGCTTGTCGCTCTGTCTGCCCGGCTCTACCCTGAGAGCCTGTCCTATGCTCCTTCTGAATTCGTTTCTCGGGACCTCTGCCTCGAATTGGTTGAGCGGGACCCCATGAATTTGCGGTATGTGCCCATGCCGGACAAGAAGTTGGTGGATTCCGCGCTTCAGACCAATCCTCGGGCAATTCTAGCGGTTCCTGAGTCCATGCTGACGCTGAAACGCTGCCGTGACGCCTTGCGCAGGGACCCGACCATCCCTATTGAGAAGCTCCCCGAAAGCTACCGCAAGAAGCTGGAAAAGGAATTTCGGTCGGACGCTTTCGTAAAATATGAGCCGATTGCGCTCGAAACGCCTTCCGTTACCGATGATGAGACGCAGGCGATTTCGTGTTCGGATGAGCCGCATGCTTACGATTTATCGGTCGCCGATGGTTCGGCGGAGACGATTTACTACATATCCGATATCCACCTTGAACATCAGCTCGTAAAGCAGCCTAACGACATCGTGAAGCTGTCTTTGCCTGAGATACAAGAGCGTATCGACAATAAGATTGCCGAGCTTTTGGCGTCTGTGCCGGATACTCGGAGCACCTTGCTCATTGGCGGCGATGTGGCAGACAGTGTTGAATTGGAAGCCTTGTTTTATGAACGGCTTACTTCGTTTTCCAGCCGTCATGACTGGTGGCAGGGCGACATTTTTGCCGTTCTAGGAAACCACGAGCTGTGGGATGGCGACCCTACGGGACTTGAGCCTGCTCGACCAATTGATGAAATCATCACTGATTATCGCCAGGCGATGCCTCGCGGGGTGACGCTGCTGGAAAATGAGCTGTTCATTGTCTACAAGGGGCTTCGCAGCACAGTCTTGGGAGAGGACGCAATCCTCAACGCAAGCGTTGAGGAGTTAGCCGAGGCATGTGTAAACTCCACATTTCTATTGCTCGGCGGCATCGGGTTCTCCGGGCTTAACCCGGTTTATAACGCTGAGATGGGCTTGTATCGAGCGGCGGTTTCGACGGAAGAGGACATTGCGCGGTCAAGGCGTTTTCGGGCGATATACGAGAAGGTTCTGGCAAGCGCAGAGAACATTCCGGTAATCGTGCTAACTCATACGCAGATGGCGGATTGGTCTGATGCTCGATACAACCCGAAGTGGATTTATGTGAGTGGCCATACCCACCAAAACATGTTCCTATTGCAGGACGACGGCACATCTGTCTTTTCCGATAACCAGGTCGGCTATAAGCCCAAGCCTTGGCATCTTAACGGTTTTACGGTTGACGTGCATAGGTATGACCCGTTTAAGGATTACCCGGACGGCATTCATCAGATTACGCGCGAGCAGTATGTTGAATTCAATCGCTGCCAGGGCATTATGATGCAGGGCATGAAGCACCCTGGTGACTTGTATGCGCTGAAATACGGCGGCGTGTACATGTTTGTGCTGGAAAGCGCCAGCAGTTTGTGCCTTTTGGAAGGTGGTAGACGACACAAGCTCGATTACGATATCAGCTATTATTACGAGAATCTTCCTGAATATGTCAGAAAAGTGCGCAGCGCGTTCATGCCGTACCAGAAAGCCCTTTCAATGGTTTCAGACGAAGTGATGGCAATCGGCGGTTCTGGCAGCATTCACGGCTGCATCGTGGATATTGACTGGTTTAACCACATATATTTGAACCCATTTGACGGCAAAGTGACTCCCTATTTTGCTTTGAATACAACCGACAAATTGGTGTTCAAGGATGTGGAGTCGCTGCTTTCGTCCTCGCCGTTTCCGCCACAATTGAGCAATGGCGAATCAATGCTAATGCGTTATTTGGGCACGCCTTCTAGGGAGAAGAAGCTCCCTATACTCTCGCGTGCGTCGAGTAAGGAGTGGGAGCTTGCCGTTGTTCCGCAGGTCGTTTTAGATAGGTCGATGTACGAGCCGTCTCGCATCATGCGTTCGATTCAGTACATCTTTGACCAGAACGTGCTGCGGGTTTGGAACGATGCGATACTTGCTATCGACAATAATGACGACATACAGGCTTTGCCTGGCGCAAGCAAGTTGCTCGACTCGTGATTCTTGCAGCTATAAACCCGCTGTTCCGTGAGGGCGGCGGGCTTATAATTAAATGCGTATTTATATAATTGATTAACGTACGAAATGAAGGGAGGGGGTAACATGCAACACCCTGAATATCTGTACCACTACACCACGCTGGACTTCGTTCCCAAGATTCTCGAAGACGGCTTTCTGATGCTGACGCCGAGCAACCTGGTCAAGCCCAAGCGATACTGGAAGGAGCGCCGCGAGGACGGCAATTACGACATCGTGAGCGACACCGATGACATCAAGCCCGTCGTATGGCTCACGCAAGAGGAGCTTGGTGCGAGCGATGACAGGGACAAGATTGCAATCGGCATGGCGGCGGGCGGGGTCAGAGCTGTCAACAAGATGACCGCCAAGTTCGTCATCCCGTGGAACGACAAGTACCAGTGGTGGCTCGACTGGCAGAAGAAGAACCGCATGAAGAAGAGCCAATATCGTATTTTCACGTCGCACGGAGAGCATTACGGCTCGTGGTACGTCTGCGAGGAGCAGATTCCCATGTCCGACGTGGAGGAGATTGTCAACAACCTGACCGGCGAGGTCATTTGGCGACGAGAAGGGGGCGGCGAATAGGTGGCACGAAAAAATCCCAAGAACCCAGATGCCACCCGTCCCCTCTCCTGCGTCCTTTACATCCGCGTATCGACTAAGCTCCAGGTCGAGAAGGGCGAGTCGATAGACGCCCAGCGATTCGAGCTGACCCGGTACGCCGAGATGCACGGCATGCGCGTGCTCGGGGAGTACGTGGACGCGGGCTTCTCCGGCAAGAACGTGCGCGGGAGACCACAGTTCCGCCAGATGCTCGATGACATCATCAAGGAGCAGCCGGGCAGGCGCCCGACGTACGTGCTCGTGTTCAAGCTGTCGCGCTTCGGGCGCAACGCCGCCGACACGTGGAACTCGCTCCAGATGCTCCAGGACTACGGCGTGGAGCTGTGCTGCGTCAAGGACGGCATCGACTCCGCCACGACGATGGGCAAGGCGATGCTTTCCATCGCCGCCGTGTTCGCCGAGATGGAGCGTGACAACATCCGCACCCAGACCATGAGCGGGCGCGAGGAGAAGGCCCGCAAGGGCTACTGGAACGGCGGGCAGGCCCCGTATGGCTATCGGCTCGTGGACCGGGGCGGCAAGTTCAAGGAGCTTGTGGTCGATGAGGACGAGGCGAAGGTCGTCCGCAAAATCTTCCAGATGTACGCCTACGAGAACAAGGGGCCGATGGCGATAGCGTCGTGGCTGAACAGGCACGGCGTCACGAAGGCCGCTCGCGGCAACGCGACCATGGAGACCTTCGGGAACACCACGATAGCGCGGATGGTCGTCAATCCCGTGTATATCGGCAAGATTGCCTACGGGCGCAGGCGCACCGAGGTCATCGAGGGCACGCGCGGCGAGACGCACGTGGTGAAGAGCGACGGGTACGAGGTCTACGACGGCAGGCACGAGGCAATCATCGACGAGGCGACCTGGGCGGCCGCCCAGGCAATCGTGGGCACTCGGAAGCCGAACGCCAAGAGGCACGACGACGGGCACGTGAACCTGCTGAACGGGCTGCTCGTGTGCCCGGAGTGCGGGCGCAAGATGTCCTCGCACCCGAACCGGGGAAAGGTCAAGAAGGACGGTACGCGGGGAAAGACCACCTACGCGTACTACTGCCCGCACACGTCGAAGGCGCGTGGGGCGACCTGCACCTTCAGCCGCCAGTACCCGCAGGAGTACGTGGATGCCGAGGTCATAGAGATGGTGAAGCTGGCGTCGCGTTCGGACGCGTTCGTGGAGGCGCTGCGCCGCCGCATCAACGACGAGACCGACGTGGAGCAGCTGCGCGAGGACGCCGAGCGCATCGGGCGCGAGCAGGCGGCTAACGACAAGCGCATGCGCATGCTCATGAACCAGATTGACGCGCTTGACCCCGCTGACCGAAGCTATGAGCGCAAGTTCAGCGACCTGCAGAGGCGGCTGGATGACCTGTACGACCGCGATGCCGGTTTCCAGGAGGCGCTGGAGGAGACGCGGGCTAAAATAGCCGCTGCCGACAAGCGCAGGGTTGGCGAGCGCAGGCTGCTGGACGAGCTTGACCGCATCCCCGAGCTTCTGGAGGAAGCGGATGAGCAGACGCGCTTCGACATCGTGCACGAGGCGGTGAGCGAGGTCCGCATTCTGGCGGATAGGAACCCGCGCAAGGAGCGCGTGGTGCAGAGCGTCACGTTCAAGTGCCCGGTGCGCTTCTTCTGGGAGGAGGTTCCCGGCGTGGCGGATGGGTATACGGCGGTGACGCCCGACTCGTTTGATGCGGACGGGAATTTCCGAGATGACGAGACACACGTCGAAACCGTTGTGGTGGCCGAACGTGAGGAGCGACCGGGTGGTCCTCTGCAACATCATGAGAAAAGGAGCTGAAATGACCAAGCATGACACCGACGGGACGGCGTCATCCCCCGATCGACCTCCGGATGCGGGGGATCCCCCGCACACGAGTGAGCACCTGCTTCCTACCATGCGCCGCGACGCACCCCTGACGGCGCATGTACCGGCTGTCCCTGCACGCGCGGGGGCAGCATCCATCGACGGCTTTGACACCGATTTGCGCACCTTCGTCTTCGACACCGTGTTGGAGGGAATGCGCACGAGCATTTACGTCACCGACCCTGAAACCGACGAAATCCTGTACATGAACGGGTTCATGAAGCACGACTATGGCGTGGAGAACCCGGAGGGTCAGGTGTGTTGGAAGGTGCTGCAAAGTGGCCTGACCGAGCGGTGCTCGTTTTGTCCTATTGACGATCTGGTGCGCAGCGAAGAAGAGGTGCCGCTGGTGGAGTGGGACGAAGAGAGTCCCGTCACCGGGCGCACGTATCGCAACTACGACAGCCTTGTTACCTGGGTTGATGGCCGCCGTGTGCACCTGCAGCAGTCGGTGGACGTAACGGCGCTCGTGTCTGCCAACGCCGACGAACTCACGGGGTTGCTGTCGCGCCGCGCGGGCAAGGAGCATCTGGAGCGGTCACTCAAGCAGGCCGTGCAACAAAAGGAAAGCCTCACGGTGGCGCTCTACGATGTCAACTGCCTGAAGGCCGTGAACGATCGCTACGGGCACGCCGAGGGTGACCATCTCATCCGCTCCGCCGCCAACGCGGTGCGGCGTGAGTTCGGCCCGAACGACTACGGCTTCCGTCTGAGCGGTGACGAATTTGTGGCCGTGTTTGTAGCCGACGCCGCCAGCGTGCGCGCACGCATGGAGCACGCTCGCACGGCGCTGGCCGCCTTGCCACCGCGGGTGGAACCGCCCTATGAAATGGGCTTTTGCTACGGCTTGGCCGAATCTGACCCGGAGTCGCCGTTTGAGTTGTACGAGCTTTTGGCCCTGGCGGACCAGCGCATGTACCTGGAGAAACGGCGCTACCACATTGTGAACAGCATTGATGCTCTGCGCGCCGCCGAAGAGGCCGACCAGGGAACCGACGGCCACAGCGTCGCATTCGACTACGACAGCGACCAACTCTACGAGGCACTGGTGGAAAGCACTGACGACTACCTGTACGTGTGCAACATGAAGACCGGCGTGTTCCACTATCCCAAGGCCATGGTGGAGGAGTTCGACCTGCCCGGCGAGGTGGTGGAAAATGCCGCCGCTGTGTGGGGGTCGAAGGTGCATGAGGACGACCGTCAGGCGTTTCTCGAATCGAACCAGGAGATTGTGGACGCCCGCACGACGCGCCACTGGGTGGAGTACCGCGCGCTCAACCGCAAGGGCGAGTGGGTGCGCCTGCGCTGCCGCGGCCGTGCCATTCTGGACGCAAAAGGAAAGCCCACGCTGTTTGCCGGCTTCATTACAAACCTGGGGAAGAAAAGCAAGGTTGACCCGCTGACCGGCCTGTTCAATCGCTTTGAATTCGAAGATGACCTGCGTGCGCGATTGGACGCGCGTACGGCGTCGCTTTCCGCCACGCCTGGCAAAGAACAGGGGCTGGATGCCATCAGCCTGATGGTTATTGGCATCGATGATTTGCGCCATATCAACGACCGCTACGACCGCGCTTTCGGCGACGAGGTTATCCGCTTCGTCGCGCAGCGCATTCAAAGCGCGCTGCCTGAGGGCGCGCGCGTGTATCGTTTGGATGGCGATGAGTTCGCCGTGGTGGTGAACGACCAGATAGATGTGCTGCGCAGCTGCTACGCCGTGCTGTCGGGCACGTTCCAACACCAGCACGAACACGAAGGCAGGAAGTTCTACTGCACGCTGTCGGGCGGCTGCGCCACGTTCCCCGCCGACGCGGGTACCTTTGAAGAGCTGGTGAAGTATGCCGACTACGCCCTGGAGTTTGCGAAGGGGCATGGTAAAAAGCGCTGCGTGAACTTCTCGCAGACCATTTTGGCCCAGCGCACGCGAGAGTTGGAGCTGATGGAGTTGTTGCGCGACAGCGTTGAGCAGGGCTTTAAGGGCTTCAGCCTGCGCTACCAGCCGCAGGTGGACGCCGTCACGGGCCAGGTGGTGGGCGCCGAGGCGCTCGCGCGCTGGCACTGCGATCGGTTTGGCGACCTGTCGCCCTTGGAGTTCATTCCGTTGCTGGAGGAAAGCGGGCTCATTGTGCCGGTGGGGGCGTGGGTGCTGCACAAAGCGGCCGCCCTCTGTAAGCGCTGGCGCGCGCTGTGCCCCGACTTCACCATGAGCGTGAACCTGTCGTATCGCCAGCTGGACGAGGACGGGCTGGTGCCGCTCATCGTGAACGTGCTGCAAGAGGCAGGGCTGCCGCCGGGAAGCCTGGTGGTGGAAATGACCGAAAGCCGCTTCGCCGAAGACGACGAGCACGCGCGCAATCTGTTCGACCAGATTCGCGAACTGGGCGTGCAGGTGGCCATGGACGATTTCGGCACCGGTTATTCGTCGCTTGGCGTGCTGAAGTCCTCGCCGGCTGACATTGTGAAGATAGACCGCGCGTTCATTCGCGACATTCGCACCAGCACGTTTGATGCCACGTTCATTCGGTTTGTGGTGGAACTGTGCCATGACGTGGGTATCAGCGTGTGTTTGGAGGGCGTGGAATCTGCCGAAGAGTACGAAGTAGTAAACGACATGGGGCTTGATTATATTCAGGGCTTCCTGTTCGGCCGTCCGCTTTTGCCCGACGAGTTTGAGGCGAAGTTTTTGAAAGCCTGAGATAAGGAGATACTAATGACGAACGAAGTGGCGCGCATTATTGGCGCAACGCCGCTGGTGAAGCTGGAGGCGCTCTCGCGCGAGACGGGTATGGAAGTGTTCGCGAAGTTCGAGGCGGCGAACCCGGGCGGGTCCATCAAAGATCGCGCGGCGCTGAGCATGGTGAACGAGGCGGAAGCGCGCGGCGACATTGCGCCCGGCCGCACCACCATCGTAGAGCCGACCAGCGGAAACACCGGCATCGCGCTGGCGATGATAGGCGCGGCGCGCGGGTATGAGGTGGTTATTGTCATGCCGGACACCATGAGCCGCGAGCGCCGCATGCTCATGACCGCCTACGGCGCGCGGCTGGAGTTGACGCCCGGCGCGGCGGGTATGGCCGGTGCCGTGGAGCGCGCCGAAGAGATAGCGCGCGAAACGCCCGGCGCGTGGGTGGCGGGCCAGTTCACGAACCCGGACAACCCGCTTGCGCACGAGCGCACCACGGGCCCGGAAATCGTAGAGCAGCTGGGCGGCTGCTTCCCTGACTTCGTGGTGACGGGCGCGGGCACGGGTGGCACCATCTCCGGCGTGGCGCACTACCTGCGTGCGCAGGGGGCACCGACGCGTTTCTTCGCCGTGGAGCCCATGGAAAGCCAGCTCATCGCCCAGGCGCTGGCGGGGGAGAAGTTGAAACCGGCGCCGCACGGCATCCAGGGTATCGGGGCGAACTTCGTGCCTGACACGCTGGATTTGTCGGTGTTGGAGGGAACCGTGCCGGTGGCTACCGCCGACGCGTTGGATGCGGCGCGGAATTTGGCCGAGCAGGAAGGGCTGCTGGCGGGCATTTCGTCCGGTGCGAATGCGGCCGCCATCGCCCGCTTTGCTTTGGAGCATCCCGAGGCGAAGGGGGATGTGGTGGTGACGTTTGTGGTGGACACGGGCGAGCGCTACTTGTCCACGCCGCTGTTTGAGTAGGACAGCGCGCGGCGGTTGCAGGAAGCGCGATGGAAGCGCGATGGAGTACAGGGAAGGAGTTGGCCATGGATACGGAGACGCTGGTTGAGCGCGCCGCGGTGGTGCTGGCGGAGCGGGACTTGGCGGATGGCGAAACGCCGGCGCTGCTGATGGTGTCGGGCGGATCGGACTCCACGGCGCTTGCCTATGTGGCTGCTGAACTGCATGAACGCGGCGATTTGGGGCCGCTTGCGCTGCTGCACGTGAACCACCAGCTGCGCGGGCGCGACGCCGACGACGACGCGCGGTTCGTGGCGCAGCTTGCTGAGCTTTTGGGCATCCCCCTGTTCTCTTGCGAAGTGGACGTGGGCCGCGAGGCCGAGCGCACGGGCGAGAACGTGGAGGCCGTTGCGCGTCGCGAGCGCTACCTGGCAGCGAACGAGGCGCTGGAAAGCCTCTGCCGGCACGCCGCCGCGCCGCTTTCCGACGGGCGCATCCTCACGGCGCACACGCTCGATGACAGGGTGGAAAGTTTCTACATGCGTTCCATCGTGGGCACGGGGCCGGGGGGCTTTCGCTCCATGCGCTATCGCAACGGGCCGGTGGTGCGACCGCTCATGGATGAAAGCCGCGCGAGCCTGCGCGCCTACCTGGAGGAACGCCGTGAGGCGGGACTTCCCGTGGCGCTGGATGACGAGGGGTGTCTCTGGCGCGAGGACGCGACGAACGCCCACACCGATCGCTTCCGCGCCTACGTGCGCCACGAGATTGTGCCGCGTGTAAAGGAGCGCAACCCGCAGCTGTTGGATGTGCTGCGCCGCACCATGAACCTTATCGCGGATGAGGATGACCTGCTGGAAGACATGACCGACGAGGCAACGGCCCAGCACGTACAGTGGCTTGAGGAAGAGGACGCGGGCGTGTTCGATCCCACGGGCGGCTTTTTGCTGGCTCCTGAGCTGGGCGGCGTGCCGCGTCCCTTACAGCGCCGGGTGGTAGTGCGCGTACTCGGCCAGATGCTGGGCGCCGAGGCGCGTGTGGAAACGTCAACGGTGGAAGCCGTACTGGCCGCTTTCGACGAGCAGGGCGCACCGCGCGGCGGCTACGTGGCGAACGTCCAGGGAGACGTGGCCGTCAGCGCCAATAAGCGCGGCGTGCGCGTGGAACCCATGGCTGCCTTCCGCGCCCGCCGCAAGCGCGGCTAGGCGGGCACGATTCGCAGGGCGCGGAAGGCAGACGGCGAAACGCGAGGGCCGCACCCACGGCAGCCCTCGCGTCATCTCAACTTTCGCGCCGCGTAAGTTACGCCCGGCCCGTTGCCGCCGCGGCGTTGCCGCCCGCTTCGGCACTCTGCACGCGGATGCGGCCCACCACCAGCGCCACCGCAAAGATGGCAACTGTGAACAGCAGCAGCACGCCCATGTTCCCCAGAATTGGTGCCAGCGTCTCGGGCGTGAGAACTTGCAGTTCAGACGCCTGTTGCAGCGCGTTCGTGTACCAGAAGGCGGGCGAGAAGTGGGCGATTGCCTGCACGGCCGGATCCAGCAGATCGAAGGCAATCCACACGCCGCCCAAGAACGACACCACCATGCCCGTGATGTTGCCGATGGCGTTGCTGGCAAGTTCACTCACGCCCAGCTGGCCCAGCAAGTAGCCAATAGCCAGCGGCACCGTGGCAAACACGTACGCCAGCACCAGCATGAAGGCCAGCCCCACACCGCTGATCTGCGACGCAGCCTCGGCGAACACAATAAGCCCCACGCCGACGGTCCACAGCCACACGCCGGTCATCACCACGAGCGACGCGGCGGCCACCTGCAAGTTGTACTTGAGTGACGGCACCGGCGACACTAGGTTGCGGCGCTTCAGGTCGGTGCGGTTCACCGTGCTCATCAGCAGTCCCACGCACACAATGATGGTGGCGAACAGCGTGTAGGTTCCCCAGTCCAGGTAGAACACGAAGCGCTGCGCCTCGCTCGTGCCGCCGCCCAGCTGCACGGCTTCCACCGGGGCCGATTCCGCCATCACGCTACCAACGTGGGCCACCACGTCGGCCTGTGAAGCGTCGGGAGAAAGCCCGGCGAACGCCCGCGCAATGCCCAGGTACTCGTTGACCTCCTGGTCCATGAGGCTGCCCTCAAGCGAGTAGTAGCTGTACACGGTTTCCAGCTCCGGCGCGGTGCCGCCGGTGCGCGCCGCGTCCACGAGTTCTTCCCCAAAGCCTTCTGGCACTATGAGAATGTAGGAACTCTGCCCCTTGGCCACGGCGTCTTGGAGGGCAATCTGGGTGTCTTCCAAAGGTACCTCGATACCGCGTTCGCCCAGATAGGCGGTCAGTCCTTGCGACAGGTCACTGCCGTCGCGGTCGATCACGGAAAACTTCGTTTGAAACTGCGTAAACTGCGCGTCCTCGCCTTCGCCAAACGGAAGGCTGCTTGCCATGAGGACGCCCATCATGCTGAGAAGCACGGTATAAACCAGCAGGTAAATGGGGTGGCGAAAGATGGTTTTGACGGCTGCCTTAAAGACTTGCATAGCGCTGCCTCCTGATAAAGAGCGACGAAATGGCGAACAGAACGAGCGCCATGGCCAGCAGTACCAGCACGTGCTCGATAGTGCGCTGATAGGTGTCGTAATACATGATGCTGTAGAACGTCTGCGAGATTTGCACGGCCGGATTCACGAACTGCAGCGCGGGTGCGGCGGCGTTTATCGTGTCGGCCATTTTCATGACGGGCGAGCCGTACAGCCCGGAGAACAGCGAGGCGATGCACACTATGCCGCTGAGCAGGCCGCCTTTAATGCCGTCATCAATGCGGGCAATGGATCCCAGTAGCGTGCCAAACGCGGTTGCCACCAGGGCGGATACGCCCAGCACTACGATGCACGCCACATCGCGCCCGCCGAAGTCGACACCGGCCACCAGGCGAATGTAGGCGTACGCCACCACGAGGCAGGCGAACGACAGCACCCAGCTTGCGCCCAGCGTGGCGGCAAGCGTCTTCGCGCGACTGACGGCACCTAGGGCCCGTCGCGCGCCGAGTGCGCTCAGGTTCGGCTGCGTGCGGCAGATGGCCACCATGCCCACCTGGCCGCCGAACAGCGCCGCCATAGCCAACAGGGCGAAGTAGAAGCGCACGGATTCTTTCGGCGGGTTCTGCGTGATGTCGATCTTCTCGGTGAGATCCTGTACCTCAAGGAGTTGCGCGACGGCTGCCGGGTCGGAAAGCGCGGCGGGGTTCTCCTGTGCCACGTCCTTGATGAGGGCGGTGCTGCGCAGGTAGTTGTCGACGATCACCTTCAGAATGGACTGGTTAGCGCTGTCGATGGACTCGGGCGCGGCACCCCCGCGCACGTGCACGCTGGGCTCGCCGCTGGCGCTTACCATCAGGTAGCCAATCACGCTCTCGTTCAGGCCGCCGTTTGCGGTTGAGCCGCCGGTGGCGGTGGTGCGCATGAGGTCGATGGCCTCGTCTTCGCTGGTCACACGCACGATGTCGAGCATCTGGTTCTCGCCCGGCTCCGCGAGCGCGTCCACCATGTCGGCGAATCCCGGTGCGTCGTCGTAGTGCGCGTCGGTTACCACGGCCGTGCGAATGGGCTCGAACTGCCCCGCATCGTCGAGGTTTGAAAACATGAAAATGAACATCGTTGACAGAATGAGCGGAAAGGCAAGCACCCAAATAAAGATAGCCTTCTCCCGCGCCAGCGTCAGCAGTGCCCCTTTGAACACGTTGAACATAAGATCCCCCTAGTCGCGCAACTCGGTGCCGGTGATTTCCAGGAACACGTCGTTTAAGGTGGGCGGTTCGGCGTAGATGCGGCCGAAGGTGGCGCCGGCGGCTTGCAGCACGGTCAGTACCTCGCTCAGGTTGTGCGTGCCGTTTGCGCAGGCCAACTCCAGGGTGCCGTCGCGGTAGAGGGCGCGCGTCACGTGCGGCAGCGCCTCAAGGCGCGCGAAGGCGGCGTCGGCGAGTTCCGGCACGTCAATCTGAATTTTCTCGCCGGTGCCAATCATGGCCTTCAGTTCGGCGTTGGTGCCGGTGGCCAGTGCGCGCCCATGATCCATAATCATGATGCGCGTGCAAATTTCCTCCACCTCTTCCATGTAGTGGCTCGTGTACACCACGGTGGACCCGGCGCGGTTCATGGCCTGGATGCCTTCCAGGATGGCGTTTCTGCTTTGCGGGTCCACGGCCACGGTGGGTTCGTCGAAAAACACCAGTTCAGGCTTGTGCGCGATGCCGCACGCAATGTTCAGGCGGCGCAGCAGGCCGCCGGAGAGCTTGCGCGGGCGGAACTTCTCGTAGCCTTCCAGTCCCACGAACGCGATGGCTTCGTCCACCAGATTGCGGCGGCGGGCGCGGTCGCTCACGTACAGCGCGCAGAAGTAATCGATGTTTTCGCGCACGTTCATTTCCTCGAACACGGCCACGTTCTGCGGCACAATGCCAATGCGGCGCTTCAGGTCGTAACGCGACGGGCGCATGGGCTCGCCGAACAGTTCGATGGTGCCCTTGTCGAACGTGAGCAGCTGCAGGATGCAGTTGATGGCCGTAGTTTTGCCCGAGCCGTTCGGCCCCAACAGGCCGAAGATTTCGCCCGGCTCAATGTGCAGGCTGAAGTGGTCGAGCGCCGGCACGTCGCCGTAGCGCTTCACCAGGTTGTCAACAGCCACGATGTCCATGGTTCCTCCTTGTGGTTTCGCCGGGCGAGTAGTGGGTGGTCTGCCCGGCGTTTCGTCGTGGTTCTATGGTGCCCCACCTGGGACGGGTGCGGAAGTGTCCGGCGTCATTGGTTTGTTGCTGCGCCGTGACATTTGTCACAAACGCGGGTGACGGGATGCACAAAGGCCGGCTGCCTCGCCTCGCGTGCGCGCGCGGGCGGCTATACTGGTGGCATGGAACGCGTTATCGATCAAACTATTCTTGCAGCGCTGTGCTTGCTACTGTTGCCGCTTGCGACGTTTTCGGGCGCGCATGTGGCGGCGCTTCTGGCTGCTGTTGTGATTGTGTGCTGCTTTGACCTGCGGCCGGAGAGTCGTTTGCGCTTTGTGGTAGCGGGCGCCTATCTGGTGGCGGCGCTGGTGTCGCCCGCGTTTGTGTTGTTTCTGCCACTGGCGGCCTATGTGCTGTTCGGGGAGCGTTTGGTGCTTGTGCGCTTCGTGTGGCTGGTGCCGCTGGTGGTGGCCGCACGCCTGCTTAACCCGCTCTTGCTAGGCGGGTTGGTGGCGCTCTGCGGCGTTGCGTGTCTCATGGCGTGGCGCACGCAGTGGGCGGAAGCGGAGCGCGCGGGCTATCGGGCGCTGCGCGATGAGCTGCAAGAACAATCGCTGTCGCTCACGGAGAAGAACCGCGATCTTCTGGCCGCGCAGGATTATGAGGTACGCCTGGCCACGCTAGCCGAGCGTGCTCGCATTGCACGCGAAATTCACGACAACGTGGGGCACTTGCTCACGCGCTCTGTGTTGCAGGTGGAGGCGCTGCAGGTGGTGCACGCGAATGATGAGCGTGTGCAGGAGGAACTGGCTGCGGTGGGGGAGACGCTGCACGAGGCCATGGACACCGTGCGCAAGAGCGTGCATGACTTACACGACGACGCGTTCGATTTGCGCACGCGCCTTGAGGGCGTGATTGGCGCGTGCGGTTTGCCCGACGTGCGGCTGGCGTATGACGCGCAGAGTGTGCCCGTGCCGGTGGCGTATTGCCTGGTGGCGCTTGTGCGCGAGGCGCTTTCCAACGTCGCGCGCCACAGCGATGCCACGCGGGTGGACGTGTCGCTGATTGAATACCCCGCGCTCTACCAGCTTATCGTGCAGGATAACGGCACGGGGGAAGGTGGCGCGGCGGCTGCGGTGGCCGACGGAGCGCGCGGCGGTCAGCCCGCGCATGGCCTGGGGTTGAAGTCGATGGACGAGCGCGTGAGCGCCCTCGGCGGCCGCTTGCGCGCCGAGTACCAGGCGGGCAAGGGCTTCCGCGTGTTCGCCAGCATTCCGAAGGAGCAAGTATGATTCAGACGATCATCGTTGACGACGACCCGTTCGTGCGCCTGTCGCTGCAAACCATTCTTGAGGCGCAGGACGACATCGCCGTGGTGGCGCTCGGCGGCACGGGGGAGGAAGCGGTGGCGCTGTTTGAGGAACATGCGCCTGACGTGCTGCTCATGGACATTCAGATGCCAGGCATGGGTGGGCTCGACGCGGCCGAGCGCATTCTGGCCGCGCACCCCGACGCGCGCGTGGTGTTTCTCACCACGTTTTCTGACGACGAGTACATTGTGCGTGCGCTGCGCTTGGGGGCGAAGGGGTATCTCATCAAGCAGGAGGTGGCCACCATTGCGCCCGCGTTGCGCACGGTTATGGCTGGTCAGAGTGTGCTTGGTGGGGAAGTGCTGGGGCGCGTGGATGCGCTCATGCGCAAGGAGGGGGCGGCGAGCGCGGCTTCCTCCGCTGCTCCGACGGCGGGGGAGAGTGGCGGCGCTCATGAGAGCCTGACCGAGCGCGAGCGCGCCGTGGTTGAACTGGTTGCCGAAGGCCTCGACAACCGCGAGATAGCCGCCGAGTTGTTCCTCAGCGAAGGCACCGTACGCAACCACATTAGCGCCATCCTACAGAAACTAGACTTAAAGAATCGCACCCAGCTAGCGATCAGCTACTACCGCGAGCGGTAAGTTCAACTGCCCGCGCGGTAAAAATGTGACGCGCTATCGCGCTACTGATTACGCCAGAGTCATCCAAGCCCCAAACTTTATGACGCGGGCTGACTGACTAGTAGGCGAGGTCTTACAAGAGGCATAACCCCCGTAGGGGTGGTCTCCAGACCACCCGTTCGCGCGAAGCACGAAAACACAGGTTTAAAGCGAGTTTATACCTTCAAAAACCTATCAGGTAAGGTTATCTCTCGTAGTCCAGCTATAAAGAGTCAATAGGTAATTCGGGGTTTTTCTCGTTTGTTTTGGCTGCTTTTGATGACTGGATG